>NZ_JALDTU010000018.1:0-2451 GCF_023109005.1 Streptococcus oralis
TTATGAATGCACTTAAAGAGAATCTTTCTGGCATAGGGATTCCCACGTTTGGTGATGTGTTCCTTGGCTAGAAAGTCCCCAGATTCATAGTGTCTGAGGTTAATCCCAATAAAAGCATTGATTTGATTGGCAGAGTGGAATCGACGAATGTCACCAAGTTCGCCAATAATACTTGTCGCTGTGATTTCAGCTATTCCAGGAATAGAGAGAAGAATCTCGTATTCTGGCAAAGGTTGAGCCAATGTTACTATCTCCTCTAAAACACCTTGTCTGCGTTCAGAAAGCCTAAGAACTCCCCTGCATAGTATTTGACCTCTTCTATCACTGGAGAGGTTTTCTTGACCGCACAATAAGACTGATTAGCTAGTTTTGTAAGCTTATCTACTAAGTAAGTCACACGTTTTTCAGAGATGCGTTTTGCCGTAGACTGACGGATGATAGCTGTTAATGTGGCGTCATCTGACTCCAGTACAAAACGATTACATGGAAAAGTCATGACCAAGTTCCAATATTGTTCCCCAGTTGTGTTTTCCAATTCAGGAAAAGTAATCTGTAAAACCTTGTGCAGACGGTTTTTAGCGTAGATAATATCCTCAGTAAGATTCTGATAGGAACGGCTGAAGTAGCGTAATTCTTGATAAAGCGCTTCTTGGACATGGCTTGGCTTGCGATTGAGAATGAACTGAGACGTGGTATAAGCGTAACTCTTATCCTCAAAGAATGCTTGAAGACGACGAGAATAGACCCCAGTCGCCTTGAAGACAATCTCTGACTGGTGAACAGTCTTTAAGTCCCCAAGTAATCGATTAAATCCGATGGCATCATTGGGTATGGTATAGCCATGTACTTTCTCTCCATTGATCAAGATGGCCACTTCTGAACTTGCTTTACTCACGTCAATCCCAAAAACTACTCGCATGATATTACCTTTTTGTCTTGAATGATTCCTTGCTTTAGTGATGTCATTTTCAATACTCGACGTTTTTCGTCCCACATACTTTGATAATATTCTTCCTAAAACAGGTGTCTTATCAGTTTTAGTTATGACGTCTAGCACCAAAGGACTTATCGACTTAACAAGACCTCTCTACTTTAACATAATGAAAAAGTAGTGAGTACTTTCTCCCGTCGGAGATTTCCTCACTACTAACCTTAGTATGTTTTAGTTTGATTTTAATTCGTTTGTTGTTGTAATAATCAATATAGTCTACAATGGCTTATTCAAGGTCCTCTAAAGACCTAAAGTGCTTCTCATAGCCATAAAACATTTCCGACTTCAAAATACCAAAGAACGACTCCATCATGCCGTTGTCTGGGCTGTTGCCCTTGCGTGACATGGAGGCTTGAATTCCCTTACTCTCTAGGAACCGATGATAAGAATCATGTTGGTATTGCCAGCCCTGGTCGCTGTGTAAAATGGTATTTTCATAGTATTTCTCTGTGAATGCCTGTTCTAACATACTCTTCACTTGTTCTAAGTTGGGCGAAGTAGAAAGATGATAAGCAATAATTTCACTGTTAAAGCCATCTAAAACAGGGGATAAATAGAGTTTCTGTGTGCTATTTGGAATGGCAAACTCCGTTACATCTGTATAGCACTTTTCCATTGGTTTGGTTGCTTCAAATTTGCGTTGAATGAGATTATCTGCTTTCTTGCCAATCTCTCCTCGGTAGGAAGAATACTTCCGTTTACGACGAATTCGAGCCGTTAGACCAAGGACCGTCATCAGACGTTGAACTTTCTTATGATTCACTACAAAACCACGATTTCTGAGTTCGAGAGTAACTCGGCAATAGCCATAATTTCCTTTATGGTCATTATAAATAGTCTGAATTTCGGTTTTAAGCTCTTTATCTTTATCAAGCCCATCTAGTTCCTTCAACTGATAGTAGTAAGTTGAGCGAGCTAAACGAGCCACTTCAAGAAGTAAATCTAGTCGAAATCCTCCTGAAACCATTTCTCTAACTGTCTCTGCCTTTCTCGCTCTAGGGCTTCGTCCCTTTCCTCTAACTCTTTTAACTTTTTTAGGTAGGCCACCTCGGTACGTAAACGTTCATTCTCCTCCTGGAGTCGTTCTAATTCTGTCATTTCTTCCCAAGTTTTCTTTCGTTTACGTCCCATTTTAGCTGATCTCCCTCTTGTTTTCTCAATAATAGTATACCCGTTTTTCTTGTATTGCGCCAGCCAATTTGGAAGCATACCACGATTTGGGAGAGCATATTTGAGAGAAACTCTATCTTGAGACCAGTTTTCATGTAAAACTTTATCAATCATTTCTTGTTTTAATTCTGGGGAATAGTATCGATTTTTTCCTTTTTTGACGAATTCTATTCCGTAACAATCAATCAATTTAATCATGTACCTAAGATTAGAATTGTTTATCCCAAATTTATTTGAAAGCTTCTCTAAGCTATATCCTTGTTTTCTAAGTTCATAGATCTGAACTTTAT
>NZ_JALDTU010000019.1:0-1165 GCF_023109005.1 Streptococcus oralis
AGGCTCCTTGTCAACTGTAGTGGGTTGAAGTCAGCTAAGATCGAGAAAGGACAAATTTTGTCCTTTCTTTTTTGATGTTCAGAGTGATGAAAATCCGTTTTTTGAAGTTTTCAAAATTCCGAAAACCAAAGGCATTTCGTTTGATGAGTTTAATGAGATTATTAGTCACTTCTAATTTTGCATTAGAATAGGGTAACTGAAGAGCGTTGACGATTTTCTCTTTGTTCTTGAGGAAGGTTTTAAAGACAGTCTGAAAAAGAGGATGAACCTACTTTAGATTGTCCTCAATGAGTCCGAATAATTTGTTAGACTCCTTATTCTGAAAGTGAAAAAGTAAGAGCTGATAGAGCTTATAGTGGTGTTTCAAGTCTTCTGAATAGCTCAAAAGCTTGTCTAGAATTTCTTTATTCGTCAAGTGCATGCGAAAAGTAGGGCGATAAAATCGTTTATCGCTGAGTTGTCGATTACCCTATTGAATGAGTTTCCAGTAACGTTTGAGTGCCTTATGCTCGTTCGATTTTCTATCCAATTGATTCATGATTTGAACACGCATACGACTCATAGCTCGGCTGATATGTTGTACAATGTGAAAACGATCGAAGAAAAGAGTTTCTTAGTGATGACCGTCAAGTGAACTTTCTTGATTAATTTTTGAGTAATTTTCTGGTTAATAATAGATGAGATTTGAGGGCTCTTCTTGACTAAGGAAGTCCCAGCAATACTCACTTTTCTACAGACTTTACAGTGGAAGCGCTGTTTTCTTAGGCGAATCAGAGCCTGGTATCCCGCATAGTCTAGATAGGGGGTTAGATTCTTTTTAGAAATCATATTTATCCATTTGTCCTTGGCAGTTGGGAACATTTAGAAGTAGGATAATCTAGTTTAGCAAAGATTTCTTTATGTGCATCCCTATTGATGATATCTAGAATTTTGATGTTTGGGTCTTTGATATCGAGTAGTTTTGTGATAAAATGTAATGGTTCCATATGATTCTTTCTAATGATGGTTTGGTCGCTTTTCATTATAGAACTTATGGGATTTTTTTCTACCTTGAATATACAATATAAGTGCACAATAAAAACTCATAAGATTTTCTAGTAAAATAGAATTGAACGAACTAGTTACGAAAGGAAATCTTATGAGCTACCATCATTTTACCATAGAT
>NZ_JALDTU010000020.1:0-758 GCF_023109005.1 Streptococcus oralis
TTATGTGACTATTAGTCCGTCTCGCTCCGTAAGGTGCGAGACAAATAAACCACCCGCTATGCGGGTGCGCGTCGAAGGTTATACCAAAAAACTCCAAACGCGATACAATAAAGGTGTTCAAGCCAATTGTAAAGCGAAAGGAGAAAAAATATGGCACAAAAGGCACATAGTTTATCACACACAAAGTGGATGTGTAAATATCACATTGTGTTCACCCCTAAGTATAGACGAAAAATCATTTATAATCAATATCGAAGTAGTTTGGGAGAAATATTCCACCGCTTATGTAGTTATAAAGGTGCAGAGATTATCGAAGGACACTTAATGCCTGATCATGTACATATGTTAGTAAGTATTCCACCAAGGATAAGTGTTTCAAGTTTCATGGGTTATTTAAAAGGTAAAAGTGCACTCATGATGTTTGACAAACACGCTAATCTCAAGTATAAGTTTGGGAATCGACATTTCTGGGCAGAAGGTTACTACGTGAGCACAGTAGGGCTTAATGAAGCCACAATTAAGAAATATATTCAGGAGCAGGAAAAGCATGATATAGCACTAGATAAATTGAGTGTAAAAGAATATGAGGATCCCTTTAGGGATAGTGGTAAGTAGTAGCAAGGCCTCTTTAAGAGGCAAGTGACGAGTCAAGAGCAATGAGGCTTGAACAACGTGAAAGCCAGCGTCTTTAGGCGCTGGCTGGTGATTTGGGCTTATAGCCCTGGTGCAAACCACCCGTTAGACGGGTGGTTATGATT
>NZ_JALDTU010000021.1:0-510 GCF_023109005.1 Streptococcus oralis
TCAAATTAAGTGCACATTTTCTTCATAGAAGACTTCATAAGGAGTTTTCCAGTTAAGACATTTGCGTGGCCTATTATTAAGTTTGTTCTCCCACAGCTGAATGGTGTGCTCATCAACGAATGTTAAATCACTTCCTTTTGGAAAATATTCTCTTAGTAGTCCATTCGTATTCTCATTAGTCCCTAGTTGCCAAGGTGCATGAGGGTCAGGAAAATAGACCTATACCTTTAATTTGTCAGTCAAGTCTTGATGATTCGTGAATTCTTTTTCTCTATCTGGAGTGACGGTTTCTTCCGGTAAGGGCTCCAACATTTGTACCATAGCCTCTATGACAAGTTTGCTTTTCTTGACAGCTACCTTCTGAATTTTTAGAAAACGAGAATAGCGATCCGTTAGAGTCACTAAGCAAGCTTTTCCAGTTTTACCTGTAACCGTATCTGCTTCCCAATCACCGACCCTAGCTCGCTTGTTTGCTTCTTCGGGTTTTTCGTGAATGGTATGAGAAATAGA
>NZ_JALDTU010000004.1:0-79029 GCF_023109005.1 Streptococcus oralis
GTATCTGCTTCCCAATCACCGACCCTAGCTCGCTTGTTTGCTTCTTCGGGTTTTTCGTGAATGGTATGAGAAATAGAAATTCGCCCTCTTTTTCGACATAACCTTTTGTATGACGTGTTTTCCCACGATGGCGGAGCTTGCGAAGGACACCACGAGCACCATGTGAAAGCCTGTTGTCAAAGTGACCGCGATAGATGGCTCTATAGATTGTTTGATAACTAATAACAGCTTTTCCATACTCTAATCGTAACCGACCTTCTATTTCTTAAGGATACCATTGATAATCGAGAAATAGATGTTTGATGGTATTACTCAAATTATGGTCTACTTCAAGCATCCGTTTCCGCCCACAGTGTGATTTAGCAATATGGTAAGATTCCTGTGCTTGATTGGGAGAATAACTTCCTGATTTTGTATGTCGTTTCCACTCGCAACTAATACTAGACGGATGACGATGAAGCAACTTAGCAATTTGAGAAAAATTTAGGCCTTGCATACGGTAAATGAGAATACTCTCACGCTCATCTATGGTAAAATGATGGTAGCTCATAAGATTTCCTTTCGTAACTAGTTCGTTCAATTCTATTTTACTAGAAAATCGGCACTACCCCCGTAAAATGAGACACAAGAAAAACACTCCTGTTGAAATCTGGTAAACTAGAAACAGGAGTGTTTTGTTATGGTCAAAAAAGCCTATTCAGTAGAAACTAAGTTAGCCTGTATCGAAATGAAGAAGATAGGTAAATCAAATAAGGTTATCATGGATACCCTCGGTATTAAAAATGTCAGTCAGGTGAAGACTTGGTGGAGATGGTATCAGAATGATGAATTGTACCGTTTCTACCAACCTGTGGGGAAACAATATACTTACGGTAAAGGGATGAAACAGTTATCTGAAGTCGAACAGTTACGTTTGCAGGTAGAATTACTAAAAAAGTATCTGATCTTGGTAAGAGAATCGACAAAGTAAGTCTTATCAAGCTAGTGGAAGAGTATCAGAAAACCTACCCTGTATCTCTTATTTTAGAGTATTTCAGCGTCAAACGCTCAACCTTTTATCGCTGGAAACAGGAGCGTAAGAATTCTCAAAAAAGAGACGAAATAGCAGATAAAATCGAAAAACTCTGTATGGAAAATCACTTTATTTACGGCTATCGAACCATCACTCGCTTGCTCAAGAAAGTTTATAACCTCGTCGTAAATCGCAAGAAAATCTATCGTATCATGAAGGGGACTGAATTAGGAAAGCCTTACCATGTAACAAACAATAAGTTGGATCGTGATTTTCAGGCAGACAAGCCTATGGAGAAGCTGGTAACGGACATCTCCTACCTCTACTTTGGCAACTGTAGGCTCTATCTATCCTCTATCATGGAACTCTATAATCGTGAAATTGTGGCTTATACCATCTCAGATTGCCAGGATACGGATTTTGTGCTTGACACGCTTCATCAACTCGAATTACCTCAAAGGACACTCTTACACAGTAATCAGGGGGTCTGTCTACACCTCCAAAGCATACTATCAGGCTTGTACTGAAAAAGGCATCACCCGCTCCATGTCCCGTAAAGGAACGCCAGCAGCTAATGCCTATATCGAATGATTCCATTTTGTTCTCAAGTCTGAAACCTTCTATCTCCATAAGTGGAGAAACTTAACCAAAGATAGTATAACAGATATTGTCAAAAATTACATCCTATTTATAATGAAACTAGAATTCAACAGAAATTAAATGACCAGTCTCCTGTAGAGTACAGAAAACTGGTCGCATAAGAGGGGTTTTCTCTTGTCCCAGTACAGAGTGCAGTGCCGGTTTTTTTCGCTCTCTCATTTCCATGCTCGTAAAAAAAGACCCGTAATGGTCTTAATTCGCTTTCTTGTTTCCTAGCTCATGAAAAAGAGGTCCACTGGACCCAACTCGCTCCCTCGTTTCAAAGCTCGTGAAAAAAAGACCCACCCGGGTCTTTTCTTTAATCTTCGTTTACGAAAGGCATCAAAGCCATTACGCGAGCGCGTTTGATAGCTGTTGTTACTTTACGTTGGTTTTTAGCTGAAGTTCCTGTTACACGACGAGGAAGGATTTTCCCACGTTCTGAAACGAAACGGCTAAGAAGCTCAGTATCTTTGTAATCAACATATTCAATTTTGTTTGCTGCGATGTAATCAACTTTTTTACGGCGTTTGAATCCGCCACGACGTTGTTGAGCCATGTTTTTTCTCCTTTATAGTATTAATTGTCCATTAGAATGGTAAATCATCATCTGAAATGTCCAATGGATTTGTTGCTCCAAATGGATTTTCAGAACGTGAAAAGTCTGGTACTGGGTTTGCAGGTGCTGATTGACCAGCAGTTGGTGCAGAATAAGCGCCACCTGAATGTCCTTCACGCACTCCACGGCTTTCCAACATTTGGAAATTATCCGCCACGACTTCTGTTACGTAAACACGTTGTCCTTGCTGGTTATCGTAACTACGAGTCTGGATACGACCTGTGATCCCGATAAGAGAGCCTTTTTTAGCCCAGTTAGCAAGATTTTCAGCCTGTTGGCGCCACATAACGACATTGATGAAATCAGCCTCACGTTCGCCATTTTGACTCTTAAATGTACGGTTTACTGCAAGAGTAAAAGTCGCAACTGCTACATTTGATGGGGTATAACGCAACTCAGCGTCACGTGTCATACGCCCTACAAGTACAACATTGTTAATCATAATTTACCTTCTTACGCGTCAAGTTTGACGATCATGTGACGAAGAATGTCAGTGTTGATTTTTGAAAGACGGTCAAACTCTTTAAGAGCTGCGTCGTCGTTTGCTTCAACGTTAACGATGTGGTAAAGTCCTTCACGGAAATCTTGGATTTCGTATGCAAGACGACGTTTTTCCCATGATTTTGATTCAACAACAGTTGCACCGTTGTCAGTCAAGATAGAGTCAAAACGTGCTACCAAAGCGTTTTTCGCTTCTTCTTCAATGTTTGGACGAATGATATAAAGAATTTCGTATTTAGCCATTGATATGTTCCTCCTTTTGGTCTAATGACCCCTAGTCTTTGCAAGGGGTAAGTGAGGTTTGCTCACAATAAACTATTATACTAGAAAAACTGATAGATAGCAAGATAAAAGTGAAAAAAGAAGATGAAAATATCTTCTTTTTACTAGTTTATGGTTTGATACGATGCAACATACGTGGGAATGGAATGGCTTCACGGATGTGTTTGGTTCCAGCTGCGAAGGTTACCATACGCTCGATACCGATACCAAATCCTCCGTGTGGAACTGTACCGTATTTACGAAGGTCAAGGTAGAATTCATACTCTGTACGATCCATACCAAGTTCTTCCATCTTAGCGACAAGGGCATCATAGTCTTCCTCACGCATAGAACCACCGATGATTTCTCCGTAACCTTCTGGGGCAAGCAAGTCTGCACAAAGCACGCGCTCTGGATTTCCAGGAACTGGTTTCATGTAGAAGGCCTTGATAGCTGCTGGGTAGTTCATGACAAAGGTTGGTACACCAAAGTGGTTTGAAATCCAGGTTTCATGTGGTGAACCAAAGTCATCTCCATGCTCCAAATGCTCATAGTCAGCATCTTCATCATTCTCATGCTCTTGCAAGAGGTCAATGGCTTGATCGTAAGTGATGCGTTTAAAGGGCTCTGCAATGTAGCGTTTCAAAAGATCTGTATCACGTTCCAAAGTTTCCAAGGCTTGGGGAGCACGGTCAAGTACACCTTGAAGAAGGGCTTTTACGTAAGCTTCTTGCAAGTCAAGTGATTCATCGTGTGTCAGGTAGGAGTACTCAGCATCCATCATCCAAAACTCAGTCAAGTGACGGCGTGTTTTTGATTTTTCAGCACGGAATACTGGACCAAAGTCAAAGACACGGCCAAGAGCCATAGCCCCTGCTTCTAGGTAAAGCTGACCTGATTGGCTCAAGTAGGCTGGTGTTCCAAAGTAGTCTGTTTCAAAGAGTTCAGTTGAATCTTCTGCCGCATTTCCTGAAAGAATTGGGCTATCAAACTTCATGAAGCCGTTCTTATCAAAGAACTCATAAGTTGCATAAATGATAGCGTTACGGATTTGCATCACAGCCACTTGCTTACGAGAGCGTAGCCACAAATGACGGTTGTCCATTAAGAAGTCTGTTCCGTGTTCTTTTGGTGTGATTGGGTAGTCTTGAGATTCACCGATCACTTCGATGTCTGTAATATCCAACTCATAGCCAAACTTAGAACGTTCGTCTTCTTTGACAATCCCTGTCACATAAACAGACGTTTCTTGGCTCAAGTGTTTGATCGTTTCAAATTTTTCAAGACCTACCTCTTCACCAAATTTTTCAATGAAGTTTGGTTTGAAGGCGACTCCTTGGAAAAAGGCTGTTCCGTCACGCAATTGCAAAAAAACAATTTTCCCTTTTCCTGATTTGTTGGCAACCCAGGCTCCGATGGTCACTTCTTGACCAACGTAGTCTTTTACAGCGATAATTGTTACACGTTTTGTCATAATCTATCTTCCTTTTTTCGTTTAACTTGTCCGAAGACATCATTACCCACTATTTTACCATAAATAGACTGCGATAGCTAGGTTCGACCAGAGAAAATTCGCGAGATTTTCGTTACAAAAAATCTTCGCTAAAAAGGCGAAGATTCTATGTTTTATTTTTCCATAAACTGATGCAAACGGCGAATGGCTTCTTTCAAGGTGTCCAAGTCAGTTGCATAACTGAGACGAACATTTTCTGGCGCCCCAAATCCTGCTCCTGTAATCAAAGCCAGACCGACTTCTTCGAGGATAGCTGTTGTAAACTCTGTCACATCGGTATAACCCTTCATCTCCATCGCTTTTTTAACATTTGGGAAGAGATAGAAGGCTCCTTGTGGCTTGACAACTTCAAATCCTGGCACTTGGCACAAGAGTGGATAAATGGTATTCAAACGTTCTTCAAAGGCTTGGCGCATGGTTTCAACAGAGTCTTGCGGTCCGGTTAGGGCTTCAATGGTAGCATATTGCGATACGGCTGTCAGATTTGAAGTCGTTTGTCCTGTCAATTTGCTCATGGCAGCGATAATTTCAGGATTTCCCACAGCATAACCTACCCGCCAACCAGTCATGGCATAAGCCTTAGATACACCGTTAATCACGATGGTTTGCTTGCGAATGGCTTCTGACAGACTAGAGATTGGAACAAATTCGTTCCCGTTATAAACCAGACGACCGTAAATATCATCTGCTAGGATAAGGACATCATGTTCAACAGCCCAATTTCCGATAGCCATGAGTTCCTCACGAGAGTAAATCATACCAGTCGGATTCGATGGCGAATTGAGAACTAAGACCTTGGTCTTATCTGTTCGGACTGCTTCTAGCTGCTCCACTGTTACTTTAAAGTGATTGTCTTCTTTGGCCTGGACAAAGACTGGCACTCCTTCTGCCATTTTGACTTGATCTCCATAGCTGACCCAGTATGGTGTAGGGATGATGACCTCATCACCTGGATTGACCACAGCCATAAAGAAGGTGTAGAGAGAGAACTTAGCACCAGTGGCAAAGGTAACCTCGTTAGCCGCTACGGAATACCCATAGTAGCGTTCAAAATAGGTATTAACCGCCGCTTTTAACTCTGGTAGGCCTGAAGCAACTGTATAGAAGGAAGCACGTCCATCTCGAATCGCTTCTACCGCTGCCTCCTGAATGTTTTCAGGAGTATGAAAATCAGGCTGTCCCAAGGTTAAGAAAAGAACATCCTTTCCCTGAGCTTTTAATGCTTTGGCTCTTGCATCACTGGCTAGAGTGACGCTTTCTTCCATTTCTAGTACACGTTTGGATAGTTTCATATGCCCTCCTTATTGGATCACTGCTCCTGTTTCAAAGTCGACCAGATAGTACTGGTTTCCTGACTTAACTTCCCAAATCGGCTTGTCCTGATAACGACCAAAGGTGATCTTGTCAATGTCGCTAGCTCCTTTTTCTCTCGAAATCGTCGCTGCCTTGTCTTGAGAAATCCCCTTATCAAGCTGATAAACATAAATCTTATGGTCATTCTTTTCAATCAGTACGGCAATGGCCTCTTGCTTTTTATTATGCCCCAAAACGCTGTAATAACCTTCTAGCCCATTATAAAAATCAACCTGGTCTGCCTGTTCCAATTCTGCATACTGCTTGGCTAGTTTTTCTCCCTCAACTCTAGCATCTTGATAGGGTTTCATGCTGAGTGATATCAGATAAAGGAAGGAAGTCGTCATGACTAGTACTACCAAAGCAATGCCGATTCCATACTGTAAAAGTAGCTTGTTTTTTGCTTTTTTCTGTCTTAGTTTCACTCGTCTATTTTACCATCTCTCCTTCTTTATTACAAGTGAAGACAGGAACATTCTAAGATTCTTTTCCTATAAAATATAAGTTCTTGTTTTTCTCTCTCATTATTGATAAAATAGCCTTATGAAACAATATTTGAAAGAGAAAATTTCCGATAATCAACTAGACTTAAAAACGGCTATCGTCTTCAATAAAGCCATACGAACTTTTAAACCATATGAAGCAAATGCTGCCAAAGAACACGGGCTAACACCCACCCAATTTTCAGTTTTGGAAACCCTCTATAGCAAGGGGGAACTACGCATTCAGGATTTGATTGAAAAAATGCTAGCCACTTCTGGAAACATGACTGTTGTCATTCGAAATATGGTTCGAGATGGATGGATTTCTAGAACTTGCGACCCCAAGGATCGTCGCTCCTTTTTCCTGAAATTAACACCTGCAGGACGCAGAAAAATCGAAGAGGTTCTTCCTGACCATATCGATTCTATCGTAGAAGCACTCAGCATCTTGGAAGATGGCGAAAAGGAAGACTTAATCCGCATTTTAAAAAAATTTAAAAATTTGTGAGCAAAATTATTGCTAATTAGTATCATTTGTTGTAACATAGATGGTGACAAAAGGGCTCGCTCTTTGAATTTTAAACTAAAGGAGACACATCATGTCTAAAAAAGTACTATTTATCGTCGGTTCACTTCGCCAAGGTTCTTTCAACCACCAAATGGCCCTTGAAGCTGAAAAAGCACTTGCTGGAAAAGCAGAAGTTAGCTATCTTGATTACTCAGCTGTTCCTCTCTTCAGCCAAGATTTGGAAGTTCCAACTCATCCAGCTGTAGCTGCTGCTCGTGAAGCAGTCCTTGCTGCGGATGCTATCTGGATCTTCTCTCCAGTCTACAACTTCTCTATCCCTGGAACAGTTAAGAACTTGCTTGACTGGCTCTCTCGTGCCATTGATTTGTCTGATACACGTGGTGCTTCTGCCCTCCAAGATAAGTTTGTTACTGTCTCATCTGTAGCCAATGCCGGTCACGATCAACTCTTTGCGATTTACAAAGACCTCTTGCCATTTATCCGTACACAAGTCGTTGGTGACTTTACAGCTGCTCGTGTCAATGACTCTGCTTGGGCAGACGGAAAATTGGTGTTAGAAGAAGCAACTGCTTCATCACTTGCTAAACAAGCTGACGACCTTCTTGCAGCCATCAACTAATCAAGCAAAAACCAGCTCGAATGAGCTGGTTTTATGCTTGTTTCACAAAGACGAGTTCTAAATCACTTGATAAATCAGTTCGGTAGTCAAAACCGGCGAAGCTGAGCTTACGAGCTTGTTCGACTGTTTGAACTTGCCCTTCTATCAAGGCTGTCAAAAAAGCCCCACGCGCTTTCTTGGAAATGGTTGAGTGAATCTTCAGCTGACCAGCCTTGTCCTCCATAAATTTGAAGGTCACCATCTTTTCTCTGATTTCCTTAGAAAATACAGTTTCAAACTCTGATGACAAGAGAGAAAATATCAAGTCCTCATCCTGTAGTGCCTCATCATAGGCTGACTTCCAATGACTCTTTAAAGTCTTACCAGCTACTTTTAACTTCATCAAAAAGTCCAAACGGTGAGGAGCCATTGGAGATAGGGCTGGAACTACGCCATACAAAGCTGATGTAATTAAAACATGATTTTCAAGATAGGTTTGTTCAGTATCGGTCAACTCATCTCGTTTGATGTGGCGATACATGAGACCATCAAAAAGTTTCAAGGCTGGATAATTCTTAGCGCTCTGATCTTTTAGAGCTTGAATATGAGCGTACTCTTCTTCTGCTTTCTCGGCAGATACCTTATAAAAGCTTTCCAATTCACTAGCTGAGTAGTGCGCCAGTGAGTCAAGGACTGCCTGACTTTCTTCACTCAAGGGGAGCGCTTCGACAAGAGGAAGGTTTGTGTTCATTTCTTTGGCTGTTGGGATTAAAATTTTCATATTGTTAGTGTAGCATATTTTTCAATCACGACCAAGAATTTCATCTGAAAAACCTTGGTTAATACCAAGGTTTCTTTTACTTGACTTTAAAGGTCTTGAGATAGTTATCTTTTCCAACTTGACCTTCGAAGGTTTGGCCATTTTCGAGGTAAGGAAGGTCGTCTGACACGGAAGCCTTGACCTTATAAATCTTGCCATCAATTTTGAAGAAGTAGACAGTATCACCTTTGATGACAGCTGATTTAAGGTCTGAGACGATACCCTTGATGTTTTCTACCGTTTCATTATCCAGCTCGAGGTCGTTTTTATTGGCATACTTGCTGAGGAGTTCATCTACCGTAGTTGCTACGATAACGTTTTGGTACTCCACGGCATCGACCAATGCATACTCCTTGACCAAGCCTGCATTGTCCTTCAAGCCCATGATATAGAGTGGTTTGTCATTGAGATTGACAAGGATAGGGAAGGTAGCCTTGTAGGCCTTCTCTTGAACTGCTCCTTCTGCGGAAGCTCGGGCAGATTCTTCGGTTGCTGATGCTAGATTGTACTTGGTGATTTCACCAGTGCGCATATTTTCAAGGATAAACCCTAGATTACTTTCATCAGCGTTTGCAGAAGTCACCCCCGTGTAAAGATAAATATCATTTCCGATAGAAAGATAGTTATAGCCCTCCGTCGTTTGGGTAACATTTTTCTTAGAAATCAAGGCATTCCAGAAACCGTCTTTATACTTACCGTTGTAGTTGATTTGTTCGATGGTTTCTTCTGCTGGATAGACACGATCCACCCATTCTGGTACTTCATCCAAGCTGTATTCCTTGGTTTCTCCATTGGTGGCGTCTAAGATAATAACAGACGAAGGGCGAGGGACTCCTAGACCAAACTGTTTTTGATAAACGGTTGCTACATAGAAAGGATTGCCTTCATCATCCACCTCAAAGGATGGCGTTTTAAAAATCTTGGTTGGGTACTTGATTCGAAGATGACGTTTGACATCACGATTAAAATACTCGGAGTCTGAATACTTCATCGGTGTTTTCAAGTCTACCAATTCAGCGTTCCCTGTCACCATATCAACCTTGATATACTCGCCAATTCCCTTGGACTGATTATTAAACCATTTGATCGGGTCGGCATACTCCAAAGGTGTCACCCGATAGGGTTTGCCATCAACCGTCAGCTGAGTGTAGGTATCTGCTGCCACGTACTGGGAGACCTTATCCGTCAGAGAGCCTAGATAACGGTCTCCAATCTTCTCTGCAGTGCTCCGATCTAGAATTGGAACCTTACTGGTATCACTCCTAGGAAAATCTTTAAAGTCTTTTTCCGTAATGGACACCACATTAGCATAATTTTTTGCTTGGAAAAAGCTAGAGGTCACTAGACTTACCAGACCAGCAAGGGCAAAGATAAGGCCTGCAGCCAACAACAATCCTCCACCTAATTTATTAAAATGAAGCCCTTCTAGATTGAGTTCGTTGGCAGGCTTGCCATGACGTACATGAACCGTCTTGAGAAGATTGGTATCCCTTCGAAAACTAAACAAAATCCCCATCACCACCAAATGTCCACATAGGAAAAAGATAAATTCCCAGCTAGTAAGATTAAGTGGCGGCAAAAAGATATACCAAGTCGTTGCGATAAAAACAAGTTCAAAGAGTATACGTTTCATCTGAATTCCTCCTAAATAATTCGTCCTTCCAAATGATCCAGTTCATGTTGACAGATCTGAGCTGGAAAACCTGTCAGTGTAATGGTCTGCTCCTGCCATTTGCTATCGCGATAGGAAACCGTAATCGTTTCATAACGAGTTGTTGGTCGCACCCCAGTCAAGGACAAACACCCTTCCTCTGTCTCGTAAGGATCCTCAAAGGAAAGGAGAACGGGATTAAACATGACTATGGGAACCAAGCCAAGATTAAAGATAATCACGCGCTTCTGCACGCCAATCATATTAGCCGCTAGACCGACACAGGTCTCGCGATTGGCCAGCAGAGTATCCTGTAAATCTCTAGCTAGATAAATGTCTTCCTGCCTTGCAGGTTTCGAAACTTGCGACAGGAATAAGACGTCTCGGACAATTTTCTTTTCCATTCTCTTACGCTCCTTGCTACTTTACTTTATTATAGCACAAAAGGAAGCGACTTCTAGTCCTTTCCCTCAAATGCAAAAGAAAGCCATCCGAAGATGACTTTCTTTTTAAATCGCGTTCTTATCAAAACCAAGTTTACGTTGAACAAACTTAACGATTTCAACAATAAGTATCATTGAGAAGCTTCCAGCCAGAACAATGGCCCATTGTGACAAGTCTAGTTTGGTTACGTGGAAGATGCTTTCTAATGGGTCGATAACAATAGTTGATGCTAGTAAAATAAATGAAACCAAGATTGACCAGTTGAAAGTTTTAGATTTAAATGGGCCAACAGTCAAAATGGATTGGTAAACAGATTTTACATTGTAGGCATGGAAGAGCTGGATCAAACCAAGTGTTGCAAAGGCCATGGTGAGGGCATCAGCGTGGATAGCTTGATTGTCACCCACATGAACTGGGTAAAGAAGGGCAAGACCATAAACAGTCAAGACGAGGGCACCTTGAAGGAGACCTTGATAGATAATGGAACTCATGACCCCACCTGAGAAGAAGCTTGACTTACGTCCACGTGGTTTATGGGTCATTACACCTGGCTCAGCTGGCTCAACACCGAGAGCGATAGCTGGGAAGGTATCCGTTACCAAGTTAATCCACAAGAGATGAACTGGCTGTAAGACATCCCAACCAAACAAGGTTGATAAGAAGATGGTTAATACTTCAGCTGTATTGGCAGAAAGTAGGTACTGAATGGTCTTTTGAATGTTTGAGAAGACCTTACGTCCTTCTTCAACTGCAACGATGATGGTCGCAAAGTTATCATCCGCAAGAATCATGTCAGATGCACCCTTAGAAACCTCTGTACCAGTGATCCCCATACCGATACCGATATCGGCTGTTTTCAAAGCTGGCGCATCATTAACACCATCACCTGTCATGGCAACGACCTTACCTTGGTGTTGCCAAGCCTTGACAATACGAACCTTGTGTTCTGGAGATACACGCGCGTAAACAGAGTATTGACCAACGACTTTTTCAAATTCTTCATCTGACAGTTCATTGAGTTCCGCCCCAGTCAAGACATGGTCTTCCGAGTCATTTTCGTCGATAATTCCCAAACGTTTGGCAATAGCTTCTGCTGTGTCTTGGTGGTCACCAGTGATCATGATTGGACGGATTCCCGCTTCCTTAGCCACACGAACGGCTTCTGCCGCTTCGGCACGTTCAGGGTCAATCATCCCAATTAAACCAGTAAAGATCAAGTTGTTTTCAAGCTCTTCAGAAATGAGGTTTTCTGGAATACTGTCAATAATCTTATAAGCACCCGCAAGAACACGCAGAGCTTGGTGAGCCATTTCAGAGTTGTTTGTATGAATTAATTCAGTGACTTTCTCATCAATCGAAGCAACATCTCCCGCCTTATCACGAGCAACACAACGTTTCAAGAGTTGATCTGGAGCCCCTTTGACTGCCACGAGGAATTTACCATCTGGCAATGGGTGAACCGTTGACATGAGCTTACGGTCAGAGTCAAACGGCAATTCAGCTACACGAGGATATTTCTCTAAGAACCCTTTAACATCGTAACCCTTGTCCAAGGCATACTGGATGAAGGCTGTTTCCGTTGGATCCCCGATCAGGTTTCCTTCAGCATCAATCTTGGTATCGTTGGCCAAGACAACTGAACGAAGTAGTGGCATTTCAAGACCTAGTTCAATGTCATCAGCTGAGTTATGTAGGACTGCATCATAGAAGACTTTTTCGACTGTCATCTTGTTCATGGTAAGCGTACCAGTCTTATCAGAAGCGATGATCTCAGTCGAACCAAGCGTTTCAACTGCTGGCAACTTACGAACGATAGAGTTTCGTTTTGCCAAAACTTGAGTACCAAGGGCAAGAACGATGGTCACGATAGCAGGAAGCCCTTCTGGGATGGCTGCAACAGCAAGCGCAACAGATGTCATCAACTCACCAAGTGGATCTTTGCCTTGAATGAAGACTCCAACTACAAAAGTAACAAGGGCAATGACCAAAATTGCATAGGTCAAAACCTTAGAAAGGTCGTTCAAGTTTTGTTTGAGTGGCGTGTCCGTCTCATCCGCATCTTGAAGCATGCCAGCAATATGACCAACTTCAGTGTACATACCTGTATTGACAACAACACCAAGACCTCGACCATAGGTCACGTTTGAGTTCTGGAAAGCCATATTGACACGGTCACCAATACCAGCATCTGCAGCGAGCTCGACTGTCAAGTCTTTTTCAACAGGAACAGACTCACCTGTCAAAGCTGCTTCTTCGATTTTAAGAGAGTTGGCTTCTAGCAAACGTAGGTCTGCTGGCACTACATCACCAGCTTCAAGGGCAACGATATCTCCTGGCACCAATTCTTTGGAATCAATCTCTGCCATGTGTCCATCACGAATAACGCGAGCAGCTGGACTAGACATAGACTTGAGAGCTTCGATGGCTTCTTCTGCTTTTCCTTCTTGGTAAACACCAAAGGCAGCATTGATGATAACCACGGCTAGGATAATGATGGCATCTGCAATATCTTCCCCACCAGAAGTTATGACTGATAAGATAGCTGCAGCAATTAGGATGATAATCATCAAATCCTTAAACTGTTCGATGAATTTAACCAAGAGAGATTTTTTCTCACCCTCTTCCAGTTCATTGCGTCCATATTCAACTAGGCGTTTCTGCGCTTCGCTAGACGAGAGGCCTTGCTCAGTTGCTTCAACTGACTTCAAGACCTCTTCAGGACTTTGAGTATAAAACGCTTGGCGTTTTTGTTCTTTTGACATGTGTCTCCTCCTTGACATTGTGTGCAAAACAAGTTCTCTTTTAGTTTTATGACAAACAAAAAGAGACCTGTTAATCATAACAAGTCTCGCTGTTTAAGATAGTGCCGGAAAACATACTTTTCAGTATACAATTCGGAATGACGACACTATCACAGGTTTCTGCCAGCTACTCCCTTGAGTAGTACTATTATATCAAAATTTGAAAAGTTTTCAATCATTAAAATTCGATGAAGGAGGACTAAATTTGAATTTTCCCGCAAAAACCAGTATAATGAAAGAATATTACTTATACTGAAAAGGAAGTCCAATGAATCAATCCATGTCAAATCTCAAGTTAGCTGAGCGTGGTGCCATTGTCAGTATCTCGACCTACTTACTCTTGTCTGCGGCAAAATTAGCAACTGGTCATCTACTTCATTCATCCAGTTTGGTAGCGGATGGTTTCAATAACGTATCCGATATTATCGGAAATGTTGCTCTTCTGATTGGCATTCGGATGGCGCGCCAGCCTGCAGACCGTGACCATCGTTTTGGTCACTGGAAGATTGAAGATTTGGCTAGTTTGATTACTTCCATCATCATGTTCTACGTTGGCTTTGATGTTCTTCGGGACACCATTCAAAAAATTCTCAGTCGGGAACAAACGATTATTGATCCTCTAGGAGCATTCCTAGGAATCATTTCTGCAGCGGTTATGTTTGTCGTTTATCTCTATAACACACGCCTCAGTAAGAAATCCAAATCCAAAGCTCTAAAGGCAGCAGCTAAAGATAATCTTTCCGATGCAGTCACCTCGCTTGGTACTTCCATTGCTATCCTAGCCAGCAGTTTTAATTATCCGATTGTGGATAAATTAGTCGCTATCATCATCACTTTCTTTATCTTAAAGACAGCCTATGATATCTTTATCGAATCGTCCTTCAGTCTTTCAGATGGTTTTGATGACCGGCTACTAGAAGACTACCAAAAGGCCATCATGGAGATTCCAAAGATTAGTAAGGTCAAGTCCCAAAGAGGGCGTACCTATGGTAGCAATATCTACCTTGATATCACGCTGGAGATGAATCCTGATTTATCAGTCTATGAAAGTCACGAAATTGCAAACCAGGTCGAATCCATGCTAGAAGAGCGTTTTGGAGTATTTGACACCGATGTCCATATCGAACCTGCTCCTATACCTGAAGACGAAATTTTAGACAATGTCTACAAAAAACTACTCATGCGCGAGCAATTGATTGACCAAGGAAACCAACTAGAAGAACTCCTTGCTGAGGACTTTATCTATATCCGTCAAGATGGAGAGCAGATGGATAAAGAGGCCTATAAGGCTGAAAAAGAACTTAAAGCTGCAATTAAGGACATTCAGATTACCTCCATTAGTCAGAAAACCAAACTCATATGCTATGAGATGGACGGAATCATCCACACTAGTATCTGGCGCCGTCACGAAACTTGGCAAAATATCTTTCATCAAGAGACTAAAAAAGAAGAATAGAAAAATCCTGTCGTAATAACAGGATTTTTCTATTCACCTAACTATCAAAGTCACTTAAATATTCATAGCGTTCATATTTTTCCAGCAAGGCTTCATTCTTCTCGTCTAGCTCTTTCTGAAGGGTCGCTAGTTTGCCAAAGTCAGAGCCGTTTGCCTGCATCTCTTCTTCAATAGCAGCGATACGACCTTCCAATGTTTCAATATCGCCTTCAATGCTTGCCCACTCCTGCTTTTCTTGGTAGGTCATGCGTTTCTTGTCTTCACGGACCTTGACTACTTTTTCCTTTTCGGCCTTTTGAACTTGATTGGCCATATCAGTTTCAAAGTTTTTTTCATCAAGGTAGTCGGTGTAATGACCAAAGAAAGGACGAATCTTGCCATCCTCAAAAGCGAGAATCTTGGTCGCTACCTTATCCAGGAAATAGCGGTCATGGCTAACTGTCAAGACAGGGCCTGCAAAACCTTGCAAGAAATTCTCTAAGACTGTTAAGGTCGCAATATCTAGGTCATTTGTCGGCTCATCCAAGAGAAGAACATTTGGTTTTTCCAAGAGCAATTTGAGGAGATAAAGGCGTTTTTTCTCTCCACCAGACAATTTCTCAATCAAGGTTCCATGCGTCGAACGTGGGAAGAGGAACTGCTCTAGCAACTCTGCAATGGAAGTCGTAGAACCACCACTGGTCTTAACTTCTTCTGCCACTTCCTGCAGGTAATTGATAACGCGCTTGCTTTCATCCAAACCTTCAATTTGTTGAGAGAAATAGGCGATGCGAACTGTTTCCCCAATCACAACTTGTCCTGCTGTCGGCTCAAGACTTCCTGCGATGAGATTAAGCAGAGTTGACTTCCCGACACCGTTGTCCCCAACGATTCCGATACGGTCTTTGGCTTGCACCAAGAGATTAAAATCTTGCAAAATTGGCTTGTTTTCATAGGCAAAGGAAACATCCTGAAACTCGATGACTTTCTTCCCAATCCGACTGGTTTCAAAGTTCATGGTCAAGTCTGTATCAGCAACGCCACCTGAAACTTCCTTTTTCAAGTCATGGAAACGATTGATACGGGCTTGTTGCTTGGTCGCACGTGCCTGTGGTTGTCTGCGCATCCAGGCCAGTTCTTGCTTATAAAGTTGTTCTTTTTTGTGGAGAAGAGCTGCGTCACGCTCATCTTGTTCCGCTTTTAGGCGGACATAGTCCTGGTAATTTCCCTGATACTCGGTCAAGCCTGCGCGGTCCAACTCGAAAATCCGCGTTGATAGTGCATCTAGGAAATAGCGATCGTGGGTGATAAAGAGAACGGTCTTCTTGGAATTTTTCAAAAAGAGGGTTAGCCACTCAATGGTCGCAATGTCCAGATGGTTGGTCGGCTCGTCCAGAAGCAAGAGGTCGTGGTTTCCTAGGAGAACTTGCGCCAACTGAACCCGTCTTCTCAGACCACCTGACAGCTCCCCAACTGGAGTGGACAAGTCCTGAATACCTAGTTTGCTGAGGACCGTCTTGACCTGGCTTTCAATTTCCCAGGCTTGAAGAGAATCCATCTCTGCCATAACCCGTTCCAAACGAGCCTGCTTGTCCTCACTGTAGTTGAGCATGATTAACTCATACTCACGAATCAACTGGATTTCCTTGAGGTCGCTGGAGAGAACCGTATCCAAGACCGTCTTGTTATCATCAAAATCAGGATCCTGTGTCAAGTAGCCAATCTTGTAGTCATTCTTAGCTGAAAAAGGACTGACATCCCCATCAAAGCCAGAAACACCAGAAAGGACGTCTAAAAGGGTGGTCTTACCAGTCCCATTGACACCTATCAGACCGATTCTGTCCAAGTCATGGATGATAAAAGAAATATCCTTAAAAACGGTCTTGTCACCGACGGATTTTCTTAGTTTTTCAACGATAAAATCACTCATTTTTTCTCCCTCAGGTAAGCATGGATTGCTTGACGATCATTTTCCAATTCTCCATCGACAATGGCAAACTCAATCTCTGTTAAAATCTCTCCCAAGTCTGGTCCTGGCTGGTAACCATATTCCTTAATCAAAATTCCACCGTTAATCTGGATTTCTTTCTTATCATGAATGGTCAAACTCTGGTAAGTTTCTGTAATAGCTTGTGGATTAACTGCTTTTCCTTGGGCCTGACGAAGACTTTCAGCTTGTAGAAGGGAATCCAAGTCAAATCGGTAACAATCGCGCTTGCTCAGCTCACCTTCTTCTCGCAAAGCCATAATAGTCAGCAAATCCTGAACCTGCTTGGCAAACTGGCGTGAGGTCTTCCAATGTTTCAAAAATGGCTGTGCATCTTTAATCTCCAAGGCCCACAATAGAGCTGCCCAAGCTTGTTCAGAAGATTCAAAAGTGAAATCATTCTCCAAATCAAACAGTTTGTTGAGCTTGTCCCGGCTTCCTGCCATGTCTGGAAGATAGTCATAAGCTCGACTCTCAATCATGGAAGACAGACCCACTCGCCAAAAAGGTGCCCGCAAGAGTTTATCAAACTCAACGAAGGTGCGCTCTACAGAAATTTTCTCCAAAAGCGGCGTCAAAGTCTTCATCGCCTCAAAAGTTTCTGACTCAAGTTTAAAACCGAGACTGGCCTGAAAACGGAAACCTCGCATAATTCGCAGAGCATCTTCGTTAAAACGCTCACTAGCTACTCCAACTGCTCGCAAGACTTGGTTTTCCAAATCTTCTAAACCATGGAACAAGTCAATGATTTCGCCTGTCTCATCCAAGGCAAAGGCATTAACTGTGAAATCACGGCGCTTGAGGTCTTCTTCTAGCGAACGCACAAAGGAAACCGCACTGGGTCTGCGATAGTCCACATAGACATCTTCGGTCCGAAAGGTGGTTACCTCATACTCCTCGTCCCCATCTAAAACTAAGACAGTTCCGTGCTCGATTCCGATATCAGCTGTTCGCGGAAAAATCTGCTTTGTCTCCTCTGGATAGGATGATGTCGCGATATCCACATCGTGGATGGGACGATTGAGGAGGGCATCTCGAACAGAGCCTCCAACAAAATAGGCTTCAAAGCCTGCTTCTTTAATTTTTTCTAATACTGGTAAAGCCTTCTGAAATTCAGAAGGCATTTGCGTTAATCTCATAATAAGTGTTCTAATCCATAGACAAGCTCATGACGCTTGACAACTTCTTTGATTCCCAAATTGACCCCTGTCATGAAGGAGCTGCGATCATAGGAGTCATGACGGATGGTCAATCCTTCTCCCTGATTGCCAAAGATGACTTCTTGATGAGCTATTAAGCCTGGCAAACGAACTGAGTGGATCCGCATGCCATCAAAATCAGCACCACGGGCACCAGCAATCAATTCTTCCTCATCAGGCGCACCTTGTTGGATAGACTCTCGAACTTCTGCCATCAACTCAGCTGTTTTAATGGCTGTTCCACTCGGAGCATCTTTTTTCTTGTCATGATGGAGCTCGATAATCTCCACATTTGGGAAATATTTGGCAGCCTGGGACGCAAATTGCATAAGTAAGACCGCGCCCAAGGCAAAGTTAGGAGCAATCAAACCACCCAAATCTTGTTCACGGGAAAATGCTTTTAGTTCAGTAATTTCTTCACTAGTGAATCCTGTTGTTCCTACGACAGGAGCAAAGCCATTTTCAAGAGCAAAGCGTGTATTTTCGTAGGCAACGGCTGGTGTAGTAAAATCCACCCAGACATCCGCTTCAAAACCAGCCAAGTCAGCCTTATCATTGAAAACAGGAATTCCCTGCCATTCTGACTCAGACTCAAACGGATCCAAAACTGCGACCAAGTCCAAGTCTGGATCAGCCAAGACCATCTGACAAGCAGCTTGGCCCATCTTTCCCTTAAAACCGGCAATAATTACTCGAATACTCATCTCTACTCCTGTCTAAGATACAAAGCCTGTAAGAACATAAAGTGAAAATAGGAGTTCTGATCAAGGAGTGTCTCCTCCTTGGAAGAACTATCTTTTTCACACAGGGTTCTAGGCGTGTTCAATTATCAAGATACAAAGGACGTTAGTTGCCCATGAAAAATAGGGAATGACGCTGACTTTCCACGAAAGGAAAGACAGGCATCTTTTTCAAGAGGCAGGCAGGCCATGTTCAATTTCTAAGATACAAAGCTTGTAAGAACAATCTAGACGACTGGCGTATAGCTTAAAGCGATACTACCTTCTCCAAGGTGGGTTCCAATGACACTACCAAAGGTATCAATTGGAATCTCATCAGTCACACCACTCTCCATCAAAAGCTGACGTAAGTCCGCTGCCTTTTGAGGAGCATTGCCATGGATGACTGTGATACGGTAATTCCCATCTTTTGTCGACTCTTTGATGATTTCCACCAAACGTTTGATTGCCTTCTTTTCTGTACGAACTTTTTCGTAAACTTCAATCACACCTTGGTCATTGAAGTAAAGAATGGGCTTGATACTGAGGAGATTCCCTAAGATGGCTGCCCCATTTGACAGACGTCCTCCCTTAACCAAGTGGTCGAGGTCATCTACTATGATAAAGGCTGAATTATCAGCAATTTGAAGAGCTAATTTCTCCTGAATCTGAGCAAAATCATCGCCCTGTTCTGCCCATTCAAAGGCACTCTCTACCATAAATCCTAGAGGGGAACTTGTGATATGGGTATCTGGAAAGGCAATGGTCAAGCCATCATACTCATCCAACATGTATTGGATGTTCTGATAAAAACCTGAAATCCCTGACGAAAGAAAGAGTCCCAAAACATGGGTATAACCTTGTCCTTTCAAGGAACTTAGAATCTCATCCAATTTGGCAATACTTGGTTGACTGGTTTTAGGCAATTCTGCAGACTGAGCCATTTTTTGATAAAATTCCTCAGCAGTCAGATTGACACCTTCAACATACTCCTCCCCATCAATATTGACAGGAATATCCAAGATAAATAGATTCTCTCTTTGCAGCGTCTTCTCCTCTAAATAGGCTGAAGAATCTGTAATGACAGCTAATTTCATGACTAAAACTCCAAATTGATCCCTGGAAGATCCAAGGCGATTTCTGTTACTTCATACGTCAAACGGTTGAGCATGTTCAAGCATGGACGTGCCAAGGTTTCAACTTCTTCTTGGTTAAATTCACTTGGTTCGTTAACAATACGACCTTCCACATGGTTAACTTGAGAAATCGTTCCACTGATAACAAATTTGTCAAAGACAATCATAAAGCTCAAGATAACAACTAGCGAGGTTACTTGGTTTTCTTGGTCGTATTGGAGCAACTGGAAATTCACATCTACCTTGGTTTCAGGAGCCCCATTTTCATTTTCCCATTCAAAGTTACGAGCATCAAAGTGATACTGGCTAACAAATTCTTGTTCTCGTTTAAGATTCATTTCTCTCTCCCATTGCTACAATTTACTATGCAATTGTACCACATTTTTATCATTTCATCTAGTTTTCTAGGCTTTAGTCAATACCGATCTCATCTTTAACAACAGTAGCAATCGTATCTACATAGTAATTGACTTCTTCTGTTGTAGGTGCCTCTGCCATAACTCGCAATAGAGGTTCGGTACCACTTGGGCGAACAAGGATACGGCCGTTTCCTGCCATTTCTCCTTCCATCTTTTCGATGATTGCCTTGATGGCTGGTACTTCCATGGCTTTTTCTTTCATGGCATTTTCCACTCGGATATTGACCAGTTTTTGTGGGTAAATCGTTACTTCTGATGCCAGTTGAGACAAGGTTTTACCGGTTTCCCGTATAACTTTTGTTAGTTGAACGGCAGTTAACTGTCCATCACCTGTCGTATTGTAATCCATCAAGATAACGTGACCAGACTGTTCACCACCAAGGTTATAGCCTGATTTTCTCATTTCTTCGACGACATAGCGGTCACCAACTGCAGTGACTGCCTTATTGATGCCTTCACGATCCAAGGCCTTATGAAAACCAAGGTTAGACATAACGGTTGTTACGATGGTGTTTTGAGCTAACTGGCCTTTTTCAGAAAGGTATTTCCCGATAATATACATAATCTTATCACCATCAACGATGTCGCCATTTTCATCAACAGCAATCAAACGGTCACTGTCTCCGTCAAAGGCCAAACCGATAGCTGATTGGCTTTCTTTGACCACTTTTTGAAGAGCTTCTGGGTGTGTAGAACCCACATTCAAGTTGATATTAAGACCATCTGGTGTCTCACCGATAACTGTCAACTGAGCACCAAGATCAGCGAAAATCTGACGAGCACTTGTAGACGCTGCACCGTTCGCTGTGTCCAAAGTCACTTTTATTCCCTCAAGAGGCGTTCCAGTTGAAACAAGGTAGCCTTCATACTTACGCAATCCTTCTGGATAGTCCACTAAGGTTCCCAAGCCTTCGGCACTTGGACGAGGAAGAGTGTCTTCGGTAGCATCTAGTAAGGCTTCAATTTCTGCCTCTTTTTCATCATCAAGTTTGAAACCATCCCCACCAAAGAACTTAATCCCATTATCAAGGGCTGGGTTGTGGCTAGCGGAAATCATTACACCTGCACTGGCTCCCTCAGTTTTGACCAAGTAAGCTACTGCTGGTGTTGCAAGGACACCAAGTTTGTAGACGTGAATCCCTACAGAGAGAAGACCTGCCACCAAGGCTGATTCTAACATTTCTCCTGAGATACGTGTATCACGTCCTACAAAGACTTTAGGGGCTTCTGTTTCGTGTTGGCTAAGAACATATCCACCAAAACGTCCCAGTTTAAAGGCCAATTCTGGTGTCAGTTCTACGTTTGCTTCTCCACGGACTCCATCGGTCCCAAAATATTTACCCATTTTATTTATCATCCTTTTCTATTATTTATTATTGTTTAGACGAATCTGATTTTGTTTCTGAACTCGTTGAAGACGAACTGCCTTCTGAGGAACTTGTTGACGAGTTACTTGAACTAGATGTTGCTGTTTTTGTTGTAATTTTCATAGTTGTGTCAAACGGCATAATGACACTTGGTAAGACATTTCCATTTTTATCGACTGCTTGTAGAGGAACAGAGGACGAGTAGTTTCCAGTTATCCGTTCACTCGTCGGTAAGATAGCAATGACACGATCTACTTTGGAGAGGGTTTCCTCATCACTAATAACCGTTACTTTTTCATCTGATACAGTAACTGTATCGATTTTCACGCGAGAATCAATCTGACTAGGGTCAATCTCCGGCACAACAATGACATTGTCTCGTTTTGCTTTTTTACCGACCTTCACTGTTATCTTTTGCGGTGTCGCAACAGCCGTCAAACCGCTCGGAAGATTTTCAATGGTTAGAGGAACTTCGATGGTTCCTACACTGGCATCAGAAAGATCAGCCGTCACCTTAAATTTGCGGGTACTTTCCTGCATCTCACTCGCCAAAGCAACTCTGTTTGACCCTGTTAGAAAGACCGTCACCTCAGATGTAAAACCACTGATAAAATACTGATCGCTGTCATACTGAATATCAATTGGGACATTAAGAACTGTGTTTGTATAAGTCTCCGTCCGCACCTGTCTGGCACTGTTGCTATTCTGATAGTTTGTCAAAGTTGCATAGATAAAGAGAATGCAGGCGAAAAAGAAGGAAGAAATGATGTATAGACTATTTTTTCTCATGTTTCAATCCTCCTAGCAAGCGCTCTTTCAGACCTTGCTTTTTCTCTGATTTTGGAAGTAAGATTCTTCTCAATTCAGATTCAAACTCTTCCAAGGTCAAATCGTGCTTAAAGACTCCATTATAGGTGATGGAGATTCCACCTGTTTCTTCCGAAACCACAAATGTAAGAGCATCTGATACTTCCGACAAACCAATCGCCGCCCTGTGACGCGTTCCAAACTCCTTGGAAATTCCGGTATCTTCAGTCAAGGGTAGATAGGCTGAAGTTACAGCAATCCGGTCTTCCTTGATAATGACAGCACCATCATGCAAGGGAGTATTGGGAATGAAAATATTGATAAGCAATTCAGCCGAAATTTTAGCATCTAAAGGAATCCCTGTCGAGATGTATTCCTGCAAGGTTCTCACTCGCTGAACCACTACAAGCGCCCCAATCTTACGAGGACTCATGTATTCAACTGATTTCACAAATGCACGAACCATCTGCTCTTCCGCACTGATAGGGGCATTGGAAAAGAAATCAGTAGCCCGGCCCAATCGCTCCAAACCAGTCCGAATCTCTGGTGAAAAGATAACCACCGCTGCAATCACCCCGTAGGTGATGATCTGATTGATCAACCAGGAAATAGTTGTTAAACCAATCATATTGGAAAGAATCTGGGCTAGAATAAAAACTAAGACTCCACGGACCAATATCATAATCTTGGTGCCTGCAATAGCTTTAGTAAAATGATATAAAATATAAGTCACAATGAGAATATCAATCAGATTGGTGACTATACTCCAAGGACTTGAAAACAAACTCGTCCAGTATTGTAAATTGGATAATTGTTGAAAATTCATCCTTGGCCTCCTCCCTGTCAAAACACTTTACTCATCATTATACCATTTTTTGCCCATTTTTTCCCTATCCCACCTCATTTTAAATTAAGCAAAAATATGATAAAATAAACTGACTAGAAAAAACAAAGGAGAAATCATGTCTCAACTCTATGATATTACCATTGTAGGTGGCGGTCCTGTCGGGCTCTTTGCTGCCTTTTACGCCCACCTACGCCAAACCAAAGTCCAAATCATCGACTCCCTTCCCCAGCTCGGTGGTCAACCAGCCATCCTCTACCCTGAAAAGCAAATCCTTGATGTGCCAGGTTTTCCAAATTTAACCGGAGAAGAGTTGATCAATCGCTTGATTGAACAGCTAAACGGCTTTGATACCCCTATTCATCTCAATGAAACAGTTCTTGAAATTGAGAAACAAGATCAAGGATTTACCATCACAACCAACAAAGGTAGCCACCTGACTAAAACAGTTATCATTGCCATGGGTGGTGGTGCCTTCAAACCACGTCCGCTCGAATTGGAGAACGTTGAAGACTATGAAAATATCCACTACCACGTTTCCAATATCCAACAATACGCTGGCAAGAAGGTGACCATCCTTGGTGGTGGTGACTCAGCAGTGGACTGGGCTCTGGCTTTTGAAAAAATTTCGCCAACTACCCTTGTTCACCGCAGAGATAATTTCCGCGCCTTGGAACATAGTGTGCAAGCCCTGCAAGAATCATCTGTAACCATCAAGACACCGTTCGTTCCTAGCCAACTTCTCGGAGATGGAAAAACACTCGACAAACTAGAAATCACCAAAGTTAAATCAGATGAAACCGAAACTATCGAAGTAGACCACCTCTTTGTCAACTACGGCTTCAAATCTTCTGTCGGTAACCTTAAAAACTGGGGTCTGGACCTCAACCGTCACAAGATTATCGTCAACAGCAAGCAAGAATCTAACCAAGCAGGTATCTATGCTATCGGCGACTGCTGCTACTATGAAGGAAAAATTGACTTGATTGCCACAGGACTTGGAGAAGCACCAACTGCTGTTAACAATGCTATCAACTACATCGACCCTGAGCAAAAAGTACAACCAAAACACTCAACAAGCTTATAAGAAAACAACCACGGATTGAATAATCCGTGGTTTTATAATTCATCCGCAATCTTGTTTATTTTTCTAAGTCTGTGGTTGACACCACTTTTGGTTAGGGGAATGCTCAGGCTATCCGCCAACTGCTGGATAGAGTAGTCCGGGTGCTGGATTCGCAACTGCGCTACCTCTTGCAAATCCACGGGTAAATTTTCCAAACCCATTCTATCTTTGATTTTACTGATATTATTAATGGTCTTCATACTAGCAGAGACCGTCCGAGCGATATTAGCTGTCTCGGCATTATTAGCCCGATTGAGATCGTTACGGGTTTCACGCAAAATCTTGACGCGCTCAAAATTATCACGCGCCTGCATGGCCCCAATCACGATCAAGAAATCCATGATGTCCTCTGCCCGCTGGAGATAGGTAACTGCACCTTTCTTTCGCTCAATAACCTTAGCGTCCAGCAAAAACTGCTGGAGGAGAGAGGCCAATCCTTGTGCATGGTCCAGATAAACGGAACTAATCTCCAACTGATACTTACCAGACTCCGGATCTCGGATGCTACCATTTGCCAGAAAGGCCCCACATAAGTAAGCACGACCAGCTTCTTCATCTGCTAAGATATCGGGATCAATACCCGTCTCCAAACCAAAGAAGGAATCCGCAAGCCGCAAATCAGCCAAAAGCTCCTGCACCCTCTCATCGGTATAGACCGTGTAGACACGATTCTTGCGAAGATTGCTTCTCTGATGGTGACGAATTTCTGACTTGATGTCATAAAAATGGAGAAAAGACTCATAAAGATGACGAGCTAACTTGGCATTTTCGGTCACGACGGACAAGGTCAGGCCTGAAGTAGAGAGACCGATACTGCCAGACATCTTGATGATGGCAGACAATTCATGACGACTGAGATGGTGTTGACCAAGAATTTCTTCTTTTACTGCAACTGTAAAACTCATTTTCTCACCTGTATAATCCGCATCAATTCGTCTACAATCAAATCGCCATCATGGAAGGCTCCTCCATTTTCCAAACGAAGGAAGTTGGATGAAATCACACGAGGAACCTGCTTGCAAAGACCAGCAAAATCATGCTCTACCTGAACCAAATATTCATCAAAACGGTTGGTATCCATGTATTCTCTAGGAACCTTCTCGATATTAACTAAGACCGTATCGATAAAAGGCCGACCTAAGTGTCGATGGAGGACTTCCACGTGGTCACTGTCTGAAAAGTACTCTGTTTCCCCACGCTGGGTCATGATATTGCAGACATAGGCGATCTCTGCCTTAGTCTCCAAGAGAGCCTGCCCAATCTCCTCAATGACAATATTGGGCAAAATCGATGTAAAGAGGGAACCAGGCCCCAAGACGATCATATCACTCTCGAGGATAGTATTGACCACTCGACGGCTGGCTTGGGGTGTTTCATCATCCAAGGTATTGGTCACATAGACATGGTCGATCATACCTGGATGATCTGCAATGTGGCTCTCACCTGCCACCTCAGAACCGTCTTTAAAGACTGCATGCAGTGTCAGAGGCTGATCGCTTGATGGGTAGATTTTTCCTGTTGTGTGGAAAAAGAGACTTAGCAGCTGCATGGCATTATAAGTGGACCCTTGCATTTCAGATAGGCCAGCAATGATAATATTTCCTAGCGGATGACCCGCAAAAGCTCCAGCCTCTTCTGAGAAGCGGTACTGAAAAACTTTCTCATAAAATTTAGGCATATCCGACATGGCTACCAGAACATTGCGAAGATCACCTGGTGGTGTCAGCTGTTGGATATTCTTTCTTAGTTCACCAGAAGAGCCACCATCATCAGCTACCGTTACGATGGCTGCGATATCAACATCCTTTTCTCGCAAGCTTTTCAAAATGACGGGGATACCTGTTCCTCCACCAATTACCGTTATCTTTGGTTTTCTCATGAACGGTTTACCGTTTCCTTTCTTCTGTCTTTGTCACGATGGCTTTCATTGACAGGCCAGTTTTTAGCAAGGTCCTCAGCTATGCGTTTGGCAAAGGCAACACTACGGTGTTGTCCACCTGTACATCCTACTGCAATGGTTAAAACAGACTTGCCTTCTTTTTTGTAACTTGGCAAAATGGGCTCAATCAAGGCGAGTAAGTGCTGATAAAAACTTTCAGACTCTTCATGATTCATCACATAGTCATAAACTGCTTGATCCTCACCTGTCTGATTGCGAAGTTCAGGGAGGTAGTATGGATTTGGCAAGAAACGGACATCAAAGACCAAGTCTGCATCGATTGGGATACCATACTTGAATCCAAAAGACATGACTTCGATACGAAAAGACTGGGCTTGTTCTTGGTCTGAAAATTGCTCTGCAATGGTTTTACGAAGTTCACGCGGAGTGAGTTCTGTTGTATCCACTACATTTTGACTCATATTTTTCAAAGGTGCCAAAAGTTCACGTTCCAGCTTGATGCCATCTAAAATTCGACCATCTGCTGCTAGAGGGTGACTTCGTCTAGTTTCCTTATAGCGTGCCACCAATTCCTTATCTGCTGCGTCTAAAAAGAGGATTTTGAAGTCCAAATCGTCTTGGTTTTCCAATTCATCCAAAACAGCCTGAATCTCTGAAAAGAAGGAACGGCTCCGCATATCGACTACTAGGGCTAACTTATGGTCATCATCCTTGGTCTCTACCAACTGCAAAAACTTTGGCAAGAGGGCTGGTGGCATATTGTCAATAGTGAAATATCCTAAATCCTCGAAGGACTGAATGGCTACGGTTTTTCCTGCACCACTCATCCCTGTCACAATCACTAGGTGAAGTTGTTTTTTTGTCATCTATCTCTCCTTATATCAAAAAAAGTTTGGCAGAGCCAAACTTCAACTAGCTTATCCAATCTCTGCGATCACTTCAATTTCGACTTTTACATCACGAGGAAGACGTGCAACCTCTACAGCTGAACGAGCTGGGAACTCCTCTTTAAAGGCAGTCTGGTATACCTCGTTAAAAGGAACAAAGTCATTCATATCGCTCAAGAAGCAAGTTGTTTTAACAACATGATCAAAGTCTGTTCCTGCTTCAGCCAAAATAGCACCGATATTTTTCAAGACTTGTTCTGTCTGTTCTTGGATCGTTTCTCCTACAATTTCTCCAGTTTCAGGAGATAGGGGAACTTGACCGCTAGCAAACAAAAGATTACCAACGATTTTTCCTTGAACATATGGTCCGATTGCTTTTGGAGCTTTGTCTGTATGAATTGTTTTTGCCATTTCTTTCCCTCACAATTTTTCTAATATTGCATCCCAAGCCTGATCCATCCCTGCCTTGCTGACAGATGAAAAGAGGATGAAGTCGTCACTTGGATCAAAGTTTAATTTCTTTTTGATTGCTGATTCGTGCTTGTTCCATTTACCACGAGGAATCTTGTCCGCCTTGGTCGCAACGATGATAACCGGAATCTCATAATACTTGAGAAATTCATACATCTGTACATCATCTGCTGACGGGTCGTGGCGGAGATCCACCAGACTGACCACGGCACGGAGATTTTCCCGAGTGGTCAAATACTCCTCAATCATGCGCCCCCATTTTTCACGTTCCTTTTTAGAAACGCGGGCATAGCCATAACCTGGTACATCCACAAAACGCATCTTGTCATCAATGTTAAAAAAGTTGAGTAGCTGGGTTTTCCCAGGTTTTCCTGATGTACGAGCCAGATTTTTGCGGTTCAGCATGGTGTTGATAAAGCTAGACTTGCCAACATTTGAACGCCCTGCTAGGGCAATCTCTGGCAGTTCATCCTGCGGATAGTGAGACTTGTTTGCCGCACTGAGCAAGATTTCAGCATTGTGTGTATTGATTTCCATAGTCACCTCTAGGCTGTTTCTAGAATGGGTTTTTCCGTTCCATCAACAGCTTCTTTTGTGATGCGGACCAATTTCACATTTTCTTGACTTGGAACCTCAAACATAACGTCTAGCATGGTTTCTTCGATGATTGAGCGAAGACCACGCGCACCCGTTTTGCGTTCAATAGCCTTATTGGCAATTTCCTGAAGTGCTTCGTCGTCAAATTCCAACTCAACATCATCATAAGAAAGCAAGGTTTGGTATTGTTTGACCAAGGCATTTCTTGGCTCCTTCAAGATGCGAACCAAGTCATCGACCGTCAATTGCTCAAGAGCAGCAAAGACAGGCAAGCGTCCAATCAACTCAGGGATAATACCGAATTTTTGAATGTCTTCTGCAATGATTTCTTGCATGTAGGAGCTATTTTCGTCAATCGCCTTGTTATTTTGGCCAAAGCCAATAACGTTTTCACCCAGACGTTGTTTAACGATTTCTTCGATGCCATCAAAAGCACCACCTACGATAAAGAGGATATTCTTGGTATCCACCTGAATCATCTCTTGTTGTGGATGTTTGCGTCCTCCTTGAGGTGGCACGCTAGCGACAGTTCCCTCGATAATCTTGAGAAGGGCTTGCTGCACCCCTTCACCAGAAACGTCACGTGTGATAGACACGTTCTCGCTCTTCTTAGCAATCTTGTCAATTTCGTCCACGTAGATAATTCCACGCTCTGCACGTTCGATGTTAAAGTCAGCGGCCTGCAAGAGTTTGAGGAGGATGTTTTCCACGTCCTCACCCACATAACCAGCCTCAGTAAGAGCTGTCGCATCCGCGATAGCAAAAGGCACGTTCAAGCTCTTAGCCAAAGTCTGAGCCAAGAAAGTTTTCCCAGAACCAGTTGGGCCAATCATCAAGATATTTGACTTCTGCAAATCCACATCTTCTGACTCTTCACGCGTATCGTGGAAATTGATGCGTTTATAGTGGTTGTAAACTGCCACTGCCAAGGCACGTTTGGCACGATCTTGACCGATCACATAGTGGTTCAAGATATTGAGGAGCTCGATTGGTTTTGGAACTTCAGACAAGTCTGCTAAGACTTCCTCAGCCAACTCCTCCCGAATGATTTCCTGGGCTAACTCCACACATTCATTACAGATAAAGGCGTTGTTCCCAGCGATTATTTTCTTTACTTCTTCTTGGCTTTTGCCACAAAATGAGCAATAAACCATCATATCATTATTCCTATTTGTAGGCATGATTTCCTTCCGTTCTATTCTATACTGTTATTCTATCTAAAATAAGTTCATGTAAAAAGCGTGGACACTGTTTACTAGATTGGTAAAAGCATTCAACCAGAGTAAGGCAGACAGTCCATAGCGCTTCTTACGAAAAGCCTGTGCTCCCGCCAAAATACAGATTACACACAAGAAAGCTGTAAAAAATCCAAATATACTGCGCTCCATTAGACTTCCTTTCTCTTTCGGTATTGGATGGTAAAATCATAGTCGTTTTTCTCATCACGGGTATAAGATTTGCTTGCGACTGTCTCAAAAAGAGACAAGTCAAAATCCTCAGGGAAATAGGTGTCTCCCTCGACCTGAGCATGAATCTGCGTCACGATGATTTCATCTAAATAGGGCTCAAAAGCCTGAAAAATCTGTTTTCCACCAAGGATATAGAGATTTTTTTCCTGACTCTGATACCAAGCTAAAACAGACTTCACATCTTGAAATACGAGCGCACCATCCACGACTTGGTCACTGTTTCGTGTCAAAATCAAGGTTTGGCGTTTAGGAAGCAGACGACGCCCCATTCCATCAAAAGTCACTCGTCCCATCAAGATGGCGTGGTTCAAAGTTGTTTCCTTAAAATGTTGTAATTCTGCTGGCAAATGCCAAGGAAGACGGTCTTCTTTACCAATCACACCTCTTTCATCTTGGGCCCAAATGGCTACGATTTTCTTTGTCATGCTTCCATCCTTTTCATTGATACTACTATTTTATCAAAAAACTCCCAAAAAGACTGTTTTCAAATGCTCCCCAAAGAGATAAAAAAAGCAGGCTAGCCTTAGCCTGCTTCTCCTGTCACTAGGACATGCGTTTTTTTGCTTCTGATTCAATTTTTTCGACTACTTCTTGGATACTTAATCCAGTTGTGTCAAGGTAAACTGCATCCTCTGCTTGTTTGAGAGGCGAGGTTTCGCGATGACTGTCCTTGTAGTCACGCGCCGCAATCTCTTCTTTCAGAGTTTCTAGGTCTGTCTCGATACCTTTAGCAATATTTTCCTTGTAACGACGCTCTGCTCTTTCTTCAACAGAAGCCACCAAGAAAATTTTGAGCTCAGCTTGGGGCAAAACAACCGTTCCGATATCACGTCCATCCATGACAATACCACCTTGCTGGGCAATCTCCTGCTGGAGAGATACTAGTTTTTCACGTACTTCTGGAATAGCAGCAATGCTTGAAACCTTGTTGGTCACTTCATTTTCACGGATAGGATGAGTAATATCCACATCGCCAACAAAGACAAGTTGTTCACCTGCCTCCGAACGCCCAAAACTAATAGGATGTTGATCAAGGAGATAAAGAAGCTGGTCTACATTTCCTGCATTCAACTGGTGTTTGAGCGCTATATACGTGGCCGCACGGTACATGGCACCCGTGTCGAGATAAGTATAGCCAAAATCCTTAGCAACAATCTTTGCGACCGTACTCTTACCACTGGAAGCAGGACCATCAATAGCAATTTGAATTGTCTTCATTTCCGACTCCTATCTAGTCTTGATCACATCACCAGGGTTGGCAAACCAAGTTCCTGATGACATATGAGAAGGATTCAAAGCTTCCAACTGGGCAATAGAAATTCCTGCACGTTGTGCAAGAGCTGCTTCACCCTCTCCTGGATGAACAGTAATTGTTCCTTCACCGTCGGTATGCTCTTCAGAGCTACTTTCTGACGGAGTTGTTTCAGAAGAAGATGTTTCTTCTACCTTGCTGCTTGACGATGAAGACTCTTCCACTTTTGAAGTGGAGCTGCTAGCAGGTGCTGAAGGATCATAAAAATCCTTCAAGGCAGCTGTGCGGTTGCTTCCTCCGGTAGAAAGGTAAATCAATACGACAACCATTGCTACAACGATTACAAAGAAGAGGCTAGCTAGGACTGTCAAGACACGATTGGCAACAACGCCTTTTCCCTTTTGTTTACGGCGACGACGATCTGTTCTTGATTCTTCCTCATTGTTTTCATAAATATCTTCTTGCCATGGTTCTTTTTCCATACCTTACTCCTTGTATTTTTTAAACTTTCTTATTACAATATAAATATGAAACTCACACTTATACCTGAACGATGCATCGCCTGTGGGCTTTGCCAAACCTATTCTGAACTCTTCGATTACCACGATAATGGAATCGTTCGATTTTACGATGATCCAGTTGAATTGCAAAGAGAAATCGCTGAGTCTAGCGATGTTCTGGAGGCCATCAAAAATTGTCCTACACGTGCACTTCTAAAAGATCCGTCATAGTTTAAAAGGGAGACCGATTTTGTAAATTCTTTTTATCACTTTAACCCCTTCATCTACTAGTTTAGCATATTTCTAGGTAAAATTATAGTCTTTTTCGCTTATTTTTTCCTTCGAAAATAGAAAGATCACTTTTTTCTTTGACCAGATAGAGTGGTCTTTTTTTGGTCTCTAGATAGATCTTACTGATATATTTTCCCAAAATCCCAATGGTCAGGAGTTGAATCCCTCCAAGAAAGAGAATCACAGCCATCAGAGAGGTCCAGCCAGATGTCGGATTCCCCAAGATAAGGGTCCGAAACACCACAAAAACAGTCATCATAAAAGAAATAAAACAAGATAGGAGTCCCGCTACAAAGGCTATACTCAAGGGAAAATCTGAAAAGTTGAGAATCCCTTCAATCGAGTAGAAAAAGAGCTGCCTAAAACTCCAACTGGTCTTGCCAGCCTGTCGTTCAACGTTTGGATAATCAAGATAGTGCGTTTTAAAGCCCACCCAGGCAAAGAGCCCTTTAGAGAACCGATTGGACTCGGTCAGGGTTAAAATAGCATCTACCACAGACCTTCTCATCATGCGAAAATCACGGACACCTGAAGGCAAGGCCACTGGGCTAATTTTTTGCATGAGGCGGTAAAAAAGATCAGCACAGAAACTGCGAAAGAAGGGTTCTCCCTCCCGACTAGTTCTCCGTGTCCCAACACAGTCCAAGTCTGCATTTTGGTCTAGTAAGGCTTTCATCTCAAGTAGCATGCTAGGAGGATCCTGGAGGTCTGCATCCATCACCACCACCAGATCTCCAGTTGCATGCTGCAAGCCTGCGTACAGAGCTGCCTCCTTCCCAAAATTTCGTGAGAACGAGATATAATGCACCGCAGGATTTTGCTCTCGATAAGCCTTCAAAAGCTCTAAGGTTCCATCGCTTGAGCCATCGTCTACAAAGACATACTCGACCTCTGCTCCCAGGTCAGGAAGCAAATCTTCAACAGACTGATAAAAAAGAGGAAGTACTTCCTCTTCATTTAAACAGGGGACAATGATTGAAATCATTATCTTAGTCTTCAAATCCGTTTGGATGCTTACTTTGCCAACGCCATGCGTCTTCACACATTTTCGTGATATCAAATTCTGCTTCCCAGCCGAGTTCTGCTTTGGCTTTTGCAGGATCTGAATAACAGGCAGCGATGTCTCCTGGGCGGCGTTCTACGATGCGGTAAGGAATGGGATGTCCCACTGCTTTTTCCATATTTTGAATAATTTCAAGAACAGAGTAGCCCTTGCCTGTTCCAAGGTTATAAATGTTAAGGCCAGACCCCTTTTGGATTTTTTGAAGAGCTGCAACGTGACCTTTGGCTAGGTCTACGACGTGGATATAGTCACGAACACCAGTTCCATCTTCCGTATCGTAATCGTCTCCGAAGACTTGTACTTGCTCTAATTTTCCAACAGCTACCTGAGTCACATATGGCAAGAGATTGTTTGGAATACCGTTTGGATTTTCTCCTAAATCTCCACTCTCATGTGCTCCGATTGGGTTAAAGTAACGAAGCAAGACCACATTCCATTCTGAGTCTGCTTTGTAGATATCAGTCAAAATTTCCTCTAACATAAGCTTAGTACGGCCATACGGATTGGTCACTGAAAGTGGAAAATCTTCTAAGATTGGAACCGTGTGAGGATCTCCATATACTGTCGCAGAAGAGCTGAAGATGATATTCTTACAGTTTGCTTCTTCCATAACTTTTAAAAGACTAAGAGTTCCAGCGATATTGTTGTCATAGTAGGCAAGAGGGATACGGGTTGATTCGCCAACCGCCTTCAAACCAGCAAAGTGAATCACACCTGTTGGCTCTTCTTGCTTGAAAATATCTCTGAGAGTATCAGTATCACGGATATCTGCCTCATAGAAAGGAATTTCAACTCCTGTGATTCTTTCAACAACTTCTAAACTTTTACGGTTGCTGTTGACAAGGTTATCCACTACAACCACTTGATGACCTGCTTGGATCAATTCAATAACAGTGTGGGTTCCGATAAAACCTGCTCCACCTGTTACCAAAATTTTTTCTTGCATCTTTTTTCCTCGATTCTCGAATTATTTTTTCTTATTTTACCATTTTTGGTAGGGAATGTCATTTGCCATCCTAAAGGGGAGACTAAAATTTTAGTAAAATACTTATACTCTTCGAAAATCTCTTCAAGCAATGTCAGCTTCGCCTTGCCGTGGGTATGGTTACTGACTTCGTCAGTTCGATCCACAACCTCAAAACAGTGTTTTGAGCTGACTTCATCAGTTCTGTCCACAGCCTCAAAGCCGTGCTTTGAGCAGCCTGCGGCTAGCTTCCTAGTTTACTCTTTGATTTTCATTGAGTACTATTCGCTTTTTACTCGTTTGACATAGTTTGCAATTGGGTAGTTTACTGGGTCCAAGGTCAATTCCTTGTCTTGGACCAACTGGGCTAGATGGTAACCGATGATAGGCCCCGTTGTGAGACCTGATGAACCTAGACCACTAGCCGCATAGACACCTGCCAATCCTGGTACCTGCCCAAAGAAAGGGGAGAAATCACTGGTGTAGGCACGAATTCCCACACGATCACCCGATGATTTCGCTTCTGCCAAGGCTGGATAGTGAGGTAAGGCTGCCTCCTCCATTTGTTGGAGCAAGGTGTCATCTACCGTCAAATCAAATCCCATATCATTTTCATGAGTAGCGCCCAAGGACAATTTCCCACCTGCAAAAGGGATCAAATCCCATTCCCCTTCTGGCATGACAACAGGGTATGATTCCATGTCTTGGGCAAGCTGATAATCTCGGAGTTGCCCTTTCTGAGGACGAACATCCACATCATAACCCAAGGGTTCTAATATGTACCCCAGCCAAGCTCCCGTCGCCAAAATAACCTGATCAAACACCTCTTCATCAATCTGGTAACCTGATGCTAAAGGTGTCAGACTCACTTTTTCTTTGACCAGCTTGACTTGACTAGCTTCTAGCAAACGAGTCACTAAGAGGTGGCCATCTACTCTCGCCCCACCAGAAGCATAGAGCAGGCGGTCAAATCCCTGCAAACCAGGGAATAATTCATTTGCAGACGCTTGGTCTAAAATGGTTAATTGACCTATCAAGGGAGATTCTTCCCTACGCTGGAGGGCTAGTTCATAGAGTTCTTCTAACTTGGATTCGTCCTTTTTCAAGAGAAAAACTCCCGAACGCTGGTAAAAGTCGATTTCCTGACCAGACTTTTCTAAATCAGCCAACAAATCCACATAAAAGTCAGCCCCCAAGCGCGCCATCTTGTACCAAGCTTTATTGCGGCGTTTGGAAAACCAAGGACTGATAATTCCTGCTGCAGCCTTGGTTGCTTGCCCCTGTCCATGGTCAAAAACGGTCACCTCTAGGTCGCTTTCTTTCGCGAGGTAGTAGGCAGCTGTTGCCCCCACAATTCCTGCTCCAATAATGGCAACTTTTTTCATTGTCTTCACCTTCTAACTAAATATGGTGGAAAGGATTGGTCGATGCCTGACTAGGCAAGATATCAATAGACCAGCTATTTTCTGCCTTCCATTGAGTAAGAAGTGCTGCGATTTTTTCCACAAAAAGCACTTCGATATAATGTCCTGGATCCAATGCCAGCAAGCCATCAGACAACATATCCTGAGCAGTGTGGTAGTAGATATCACCAGTGATGTAGACATCTGCCCCCTTAGCTAAGGCATCCTTATAGAATGACTGCCCGCTACCACCACAGATGGCCACTCTTGAAATAGGCCTCTGCAAATCACTCTCTTGATAATGCACCATTCGAAGACTATCTAGACCAAAGACTTGCTTGACATGCTGGGCCAATTCCCCAAATGTCTGAGTTTGAATATTTCCAATCCGCCCAATCCCACGTTCTGGGCCTGTTTCCTGCAGATAAGTCGTTTCCTCAATGCCTAGTATCTGGCAAAACCAATCATTTAGCCCGTTCTCAACAATATCAATATTGGTATGGCTGACATAAACTGCGATGTCATGCTTGATCAGGTCGATGTAAATCTGATTTTGTGGACGGCTGGCTACCAAATCCTTAATCGGACGGAAAATTGGCGCGTGCTTAACGATAATCAAATCCACACCCTTTTCAATAGCCTCTGCCACCGTCTCTTCTCGAATATCGAGAGCAGCCATGACACTTTGGATATCCTTGTCCAAAGTGCCAATTTGCAGGCCACGACTGTCTCCCTCCATAGAAAATTCCTGGGGACAAAAGGCTTCATAAGCCCTGATTACTTCACTTGCTAACATGGAGCACCTCCTTGATGGCTTGAATTTTATCTACTAGAACTTGACGTCCCTCCAGATTTTTTTCTGGAATTTGATCAAGAGCAAATTCTAACTTAGCAGCTTCTTTTTGCCATTTTTGGACAAAGACTTGACTGACTTCTTTGGACAAGAAGGGACCAAAGCGAACATCACTGGCTGATAGCTTCATTTGTCCCGCTTCCACAACTAGAATTTCATAGAACTTGCCAGCTTCTTCTAGGATGCTTTCTGCTACAATCTGAAAACCGTTACCCTGTAGCCAGATGCGCAAGTCGTCTTCACGATTATTGGGTTGGAGGATCAAACGCTCTACATTAGCTAGCTTGTCCAAGCCTTCTTGCAATATGGTCGCAATCAAACGGCCACCCATACCAGCAATGGTGATAACCGACACTTGGTCTGCCTCTTCAAAGGCTGCCAAGCCATTGGCTAAACGGACTTGGATTTTCTCCTTTAGACAGTGAGCCTCAACGTTTTTCACCGCTGACTGGTAGGGGCCTTCCACCACCTCACCTGCAATGGCGCTTTTGATTTGGCCTCTCTCAACTAACTCGATTGGCAGATAAGCATGGTCACTCCCCACATCTAGTAACACAGCACCTTGTGGCACAAAGGAAGCTACCAATTCTAATCTCTTTGAAATCATCTTCTCTCACTTTCCAAAACTCTATTACCTCTTATTATACCACATTTCAGCTAGCAATCTTGCACCTAAAAAGACCGCAATCCACAGATTGCAGTCTTTCTTTATTTTCTCGCTTGGTAACGACTAGTCAAGATGAAAATCACGGTAAAGACCAACATCATGGCCCCATAAACAGGCAGTGTTTGTCCTGTTAAGGTCGAAATTTCAAGCAACTTTTGGATCATTGGGAAAAGAGCTGTGGCTAGGAAGCCTCCTACTGACCAGACAATCAAGAGGACACGCCAGAGGGTGAATGGCATGCAGGCTCTAAATACGGATAAGAAACCGATAGACCCAAGGAGATAATAGAGTAGGGTTGAGATTTCTAACTCAGACCAACCTTGACTAGCTCCAAAAATTTTCACAAAAAGAACGCTGAACACGACCATGAGGGCACTTGGTAGGGCGCGAAGTATGGATTTTCTGAGGAAGTTTGGTTCAACAGGCTTGATATTTCGCTCAAAAGTCAGAACGAATGGTGGGAAACCTTCCACAAACTGGTCGATCATGGTAATCTGGATTGGAATGAAGGGGAAAATCAAGATCCACTCAGACCGTCCCAGAAGAACACTGGCAATACAGATGACTGCTAACAGGAAGGAATAGATCGTTTTAATCAAGAAGATCGGTGCGATATGGGCGATGTTATTGACCACCCGACGGCCTTCAAAGAGAATCTCAGGAACATCATTAAAGTCTGAGTTCAAGAGAACCAGATTGGCAATCTGACGAGTCGCCGGATCTCCCTCCGCCATTACAATCGAACAATCCGCCTCACGAAGAGCTAGGATGTCATTGACTCCGTCCCCTGTCATTGCCGTTGTATGCCCTGCTTTTTTCAGCGTTTGGATGATGAGTTTCTTTTGATGAGGGGAGACACGTCCAAAAATAGCTGTCTCTTCAGCCATGGCAATCAATTCCTCATCCGTGATTTTTGAACAATCTACATAGCTGTGATAGTCTGCAAAGTCAGCTTTCTGAGCAATGCTGGATACAGTGACCGGATTGTCACCAGATATAATCTTGAGGCCCACTTTCTGAGAACGGAGATAGTCTAGCGTTTCAGTGGCTCCTTCTCGAATAGGGTCCAAGATTTCCAGCAAGGCTAGAGCCTGAATATCAGACGGTTTCTGTGTTTTGTGGTGGTCTAGTTTTTCCTGACTGAGGGCTAAAACCAAGACTCGTGACCCTCTCTCCAAAGCCTCTCTGGCTTCTGGTACTTCAGAGTCCAACAACATCTCAGGAGCTCCTAAGAAAACTGTCCCTAGCCCTTCTAACTCCATAGCTCCCCACTTACGGTCGCTTGAGAAAGGAAGATTCGAAAGCATAGGATAGGAGACCTGTCCTTGGAAACGCTGGCGAATGGCTTGAGCTGTTGGATTTTTATCCTCACTATGAGCTATGTAGCTGGTCAGAATGTTAGTAATAGCCTCTTCACCATAAGTTTCCGTCAGAGGAAGAACTGCCTCCACCTGCATCTTTCCTTGGGTGATGGTCCCCGTCTTGTCCAGACAGAGCATATCCACGCGCGCCAAGGTCTCGACAGAGTACATCTCCTGCACCAAGACCTTTTTCAAGCCCAGCTTAATCACCGCAGTCAAGAGCGAAGTTATGGTCAAAAGGGCGATTCCCTTGGGCAACATTCCCAAAAGAGCTGTTGACGAATTTACAACGGATGACTTGAGGGGTAGGCCTTTTAACATCAAGGCTTCTAGCAGAAGAGCTAGACCAAAGGGAATGATAATCTTCCCAGTAAAACCAGCTAGCTTGTCTAGCGATTTCATGATACGGGAGTTGATCGGTTTCACTGTCTTAGCTTCCAGCATGAGTTTGGAAGCATAGTTGTCTGCCCCGACATGGTGAACTTTAGCTAAAACAGACCCACTGGCTAAGAAACTTCCAGACAAAAGCAAGGTATCCACTTCTTTTTGCACCAAATCACTCTCACCCGTTAACATGGCTTCATTGACTTCCGCAAAGCCTTCCAAAACCAAGGCATCACTAGGAATCTGCTCTCCTGCAGACAAACGAATGACATCTCCTAACACCAATTCTTCAGGATTCAGAGCCACTTCTTGGCCATCACGAATAGTCTTGACCTTTTCCTTGGTCATGAGATTGAGCTTGTCCACCATGTGTTTGGCCCGTAGCTCGGTCACAATTCCAGAAAAAGCGTTAAAGCAGATAACAGCAAAGAAGACCAAATTGCTCCAAGCCTGCACAAAAGCTAGCGCCAAAGCAATGGCAAAGTTTAACGCGTTAAAAAGTGTAAAAACATTTCGTTGAATGATTTGCCAAGTACTGGTACTGGCCGATGCGGTAAAGTCATTGACCAAACCTTGAGCCTGTCTTTCCTTGACTTCTCTTTGGGTTAATCCCATTATCTTATTTTTATCCATAAATTCTATCATATCATTTTTTCTAGCAGAATTCTAATCCTATCTAAAAACTGTCCACTGATAACTGAAAAAGTTTGCCAGTAGTGTTTCGATAAGGTATAATAATAAAAGCAATACAATCGAAGGAGATCTCATGTTTTATACTTATTTGCGTGGACTAGTCATGCTGATCTTGTGGTCCATTAATGGCAATGCTCACTACCACAATACTGATAAAATCCCTAGCCGAGACGAAAACTATATCCTCGTCGCACCTCACCGTACCTGGTGGGATCCTGTTTACATGGCCTTTGCGACCAAGCCAAAACAGTTCATCTTTATGGCCAAAAAAGAGCTATTTAACAACCGTATCTTTGGCTGGTGGATCCGTATGTGTGGAGCCTTTCCTATCGACCGGGAAAAACCTAACGCCTCCGCCATCAAGTACCCTATCAATGTCCTCAAAAAAAGCGACCGTTCTCTCATCATGTTTCCAAGTGGGAGCCGTCACTCAAATGATGTCAAGGGTGGAGTTGCCTTGATTGCTAAAATGGCCAAGGTCCGTATCATGCCGGTCACCTACACAGGTCCCATGACCTTGAAAGGTTTGGTTAGCCGTGAACGTGTGGATATGAACTTTGGAAATCCTATCGATATCTCAGACATCAAGAAAATGAATGATGAAGGAATCGAAATGGTTGCAGATCGTATCCAAGCAGAATTCCAACGTTTGGATGAAGAAACCAAACAATGGCACAACGATAAAAAACCAAACCCACTCTGGTGGTTTGTCCGCATCCCTGCCCTCATCCTTGCTGTGATTGTTGGTATCCTAACGATTATCTTTACCTTCATCGCAAGCTTTATCTGGAATCCAGATAAGAAGAGAGAGGCTCTTGGTTAAAAAATACAATTATCCCTTGGCTTTTGCCAAGGGATATTTCTTTTATTCGATTTTCCATTTTTGAGCCAACCAGTTGGAAAAGGTTAGGAATCGTTCAACCACTTGCTCATGATGCCCATAGGGATCAAAGACAAACTGACTAGTCGGATAGTGCTTCTGAAGACTAGTATGGATCTGCTCAGCATAGGCTGGTGCTTGAGCCAAGCGATTGGTATGATGAACTCCTTCTGTTTGACCATTCTGTAAATACAGTAAACAATCTAAATTTTTCACCCTTTCTTCCCTGCAATAAGTCGTAAAATCAGGATACCAAAAGGAACCGCAGATAGAGAAGATACAGGAGACCTTATCAAAACGGAAAAGACTGTATACTGCCGCCAAACCACCTAGTGAGTAACCTCCATAGGCAAGGCGATTTTTGTCCAGGCGATAAAGCGCCTGCAACTTTTCTAAAAGACTACCAAATAAATGACCATGATAGGCGTTTGCCTGACCGCCAAAATCTTGAGCTCCATCTCTCAGAGCAGCTGCCTTCCAGGGAGTGTAGTCGTCTAGGCGATTTTTAGAGGTCAAGCCCACTAAAATCACAGATTCTGAAAGGGAGGATAGGAAATCCAAGTTTCCATCATTCAAGAGAATCGCTGGATAGGTTTGATTGGGATCATAAGTCGAAGGAAGGCTGACCTTGACTTGGATCCCTTCCCAATCAAACTCATTATTTATTGATAAAGTCATTGATTTTCTCAAGGGAATCAATCACTGCTGGACCATAGTCCATCAACTCATCGTAAGAAATGGTCATGATTTTTTGATTCTTAATTGCAGGAACGTTTTCTAAAACTTCATTTGCCTTCATCAACTCTACTGCATTGGCATCCAATTTTTTATTGCGGTCGCTGGTCACATAGATAATCAACTCAGGATCCATTGACACGAGATTTTCCAAGGTCAAGCCTGATGTTCCCGTTGCAACGTTGGTATAACCAAGTTGATTCAACAAGCTCTCTTGCAAAGCAGACTTGTAAGCACCGAAGGTTTCGTCATTATAAGCAACCATAATCAAAGCCTTTTTCTTTTCACCTTGGCTTGCTGGGTTTGCTTTCTTAACAGCGTCAATTTTAGCTTGTAATTGGGTTGCGTATTCATTAGCCTTGTCCTGAACATTGAAAATCATTCCAAGATTTTTAACATCTTCTACAATATTTCCCAAATCTTGCTGAATCGTTGAAAGAGAAGCTTTTTGCGTATAGACTGGGATTTTGTTTTCATTCCAAGTGCTAACTGTTCCCAAGGATTTTTCAGAAAACATCATGTTTCGACCCATTACTGCGTCCGGTTCATAAGAAAGGACTGTCTCTTGTGAGACTGTTTTTTTATCACCGATTTGAGGAATAGTCGCAATCGCGTCCTTGTATTTGTCCGTCACAGCATTATCAGGGTTAAGCATGCCAGCAATTTTATCCTTCAAGCCTAACTCCAATAAGATTTCAGTGGTTGACAGATTGTTGGTGATAACTTTTTCAGGTGCCTTGTCAAAGACTTGTTCGACTTCATTTCCCTTAGCATCATAGGTCTTGACCGTTAACGGATAAGTCGTCTCTGTGCTGGCTTTTTGACTTGTTTCTGTGCTAGACTGTGTGGTAGTTTTTTCTGTAGTAGTATTTCCACAAGCCGCCATGGTTAGGGTAGCTACTGTTACGAGTAAAATGCTTAGTGTTTTTTTCATCTTGTTTTCCTTTTCATTCTTATAAATAGTGAATCATAGCTTGCTGATCCTCGGTCCAAGTAACCTGACTTTGAACTCCGTATACAGTTTGCAATGACTCAGGGGTGATGGTCTCTTTTGGAGTCCCTTGGTAAAGGATTTCTCCCTCTTTCATCAGATAGAGATAATCCGAATAGCGACAAGCAAGTTGAATATCATGTAGGACAGCTAGAACATTGATATTGAGATTCTTCACAATGGCCAACAAGTCTAGCTGATACTTGATATCCAGGTGATTGGTTGGTTCGTCCAGGAGCAAGAGAGTCGGTTCTTGCGCTAAGGCGCGGGCTAATAAGACTCGTTGTTTCTCCCCCCCTGACAGAGACGAATAGAGACGAGTTTTCTTCTCAAGCATATCCACCTTGACGAGAGCATCTTGAACGAGGGCATAATCTCTTTCCTTTTCCTTCTGTAAAAAAGAGAGGTGGGGAGTTCTTCCCAGCAAGACGATTTCCTCAACTGTACAATCAAACTGCAATTGATTAAACTGGGTGACAACTGCCATTTGCTTGGCTGTTTCTTTGAGTGACCAATGCTCCAGTGGCTTTCCATCTAGTCTTATCAAGCCTTTGTCCGCCTTTTCCTGACGATAGAGGAGTTTAAGCAGACTGGTTTTTCCACTTCCATTTGGTCCTAGTATCGTGTGAAATTGATGCCCCTCAACCTTAAGAGAAACTCCTTTTAAGATTTTTTTCTCTCCTAGTCCAAAGTGAACATCCTGACAAATCAAGTCCATATCAGGCCCTCACCTCCCTTCGCCTACCTCCAACAATGTAGATAAAGAAGGGAGCACCTACTAAGGCTGTGAAAATACCAATAGGCAACTCAGCATTTGGAATGATGATACGGGAGAGTACATCTGCCCAGACCACAAAGAGGGAACCAAGTATGGTCGCAATAGGAAAAAGCCTCCTGTAATTCGTTCCCACTAACCCTCGAGCTAAGTGAGGAGTAATCAGTCCAACAAATCCAATAATCCCACAAGTAGCCACCAAGACAGCTGTCAGCACAGCCACCACGGTCACGTAAAGATACCAATAGAAGCGTAAGGGAATTCCCAAAGTTAAAGTAGCCTCATCTCCCATCATCATCGCATTAAAAACACGATACTGGGTAGCGAAAAATAGAAATGCCATTCCTACTGCTATAGTTGGCAGGACTAAGTCAGACCAAGTAGTCCCGGCAAGCGAGCCCATAGTCCAAAACTTAATGGTCATCACACTGTCCGCATTAGCGCCAACTGAGATAATAAAGTTGGAAAAAGCCAAAAAGAGAGCATTGACCACCGTTCCTGATAAGATCAGACTAGAAGTCGTCATCCTGCCCTGCATAGAGGCAATGATGAGGACAGCGACTGTTGCCAAAATAGCTCCAAGAAAAGCTCCAAGGCTAATCATCACTTTTAAGCCAAGAATGATGCTCAAAGTTGCCCCTAGAGTTGCACCCGCAGAAATTCCTAAGACATAAGGCTCAGCGATGGGGTTGTTCACTGTGGACTGCATCACACTACCACACATAGAGAGACCAGCCCCTACTATCAGACCTAACAATACTCGGGGGAATCTCATGTTCCATACAATGGCAAGAGTGGACTTGGAAACCTCTCCTATCTCAAGAGGAAATCCTAACCTGCTCAAAATAATCCGATAGGTATCTCCTAGATCAATCGCAACAGATCCCATTGAAACTGCTAGAAAGAGAGAAATCCCTAAAATACCTAGCAAAATAACTAAAAGTAACACAAATTGCAAATCTTGTCGGCTTCCAGAAAATTTGGAAAGCATGAAAACCTCCTTAGACAAAATTAAAAATTTAGAAAATTCTCATGAAAAGTATACCATATTTTCAACAATGGAACAAGATGAGAAAAATAAATATAGTTGGTCTTACAGTGCTAATAATCGTAACCGAAGATTATACTTGGGTATATCGAGGTAAAGTGACAACATAAAAAGCCCTCTAAAATTAGAGAGCTGATTTGAACCCGGGCTAAAATCCTAGTGAAACAAAAAAATCTACACGATCAGAAAAGTCTCTATCGTGCCATTTTCATACATGATATATAGTCCAAGTAGAATGAATACTATGGGCACAATGATTCGCTCGTATTTTTCAATTGTCTCGAATATTAACGGAATAGAGGATAACATCCGACTAATCTCGCAAAAGATAATTATGCCGATTACAAACACAAGCAACGCCACGAGGGTCTGTGACCAATCTAACGAAGCAAAATAAGGTATATAGATACCTAAATTATCTCCGCCAGACGCAATTGTCAGCAATGTAACTGTCCAAAACAGTTGATTTGCCTTGCTTTGTTCTAATCTTTCAATAATTTCTTCCTCTTCTTCCTCACCTTCTCCAACAATTGCAAAGCGAATCCCTAAATAGATAGGGATTAAACCAAGCAATCCAACCATCCATTCTTCAGGCACGAAATTAACGACATAAGCAGCAACTAAACTCGCCCCTACAAGTAAGCCTGTGCCTAGATATTGCCCCGCATAAATATGCCATTTCTGTTTATTCTGTGATAGCTGTGCAAATAAAATAATTAAAATAATTAAATAATCGATACTGGTGGAAATATAAACACCAATAGCAGATAGGATTGTCTGTCCCATAAAAACCTCCTGTATTAGTCAGTAATAAATCAGCAGATTTTAGGAGAGCACAGACACATTAATTTAGCTATCGCTAGTGGGTAATGTCGAACGTAGGAAAGCATTTTACTCCTCCTCAAAACGTAGTTACAAAGTAATTTCTAACTGGAATTCGGTGACTACTTCCATGTAAAGTATAACATACTATACTTTACTTCGTAAAGTGTGGGCTCTCCGAGGGGGCTTGCAGACAGTTACTCGGCTTGAAAAGCCGAGTAACTGCGCACCTTCATGGTGTCATTAGCTGATACCATTTGAGGTTTTTGTAGTCTCCAAAATTGTGACCGATAAAACCCTACTTCAGATACTACATATGTTCCTGTCAGTTTTTGTAGTCTCCAAAATTGTGACCGATAAAACCGGGTGACTTGGACGCTCTGAAGCGAACAGGTTTTTGTAGTCTCCAAAATTGTGACCGATAAAACGGTGAAGGCGCTGCTGTACGTACTGCTGAGGTTTTTGTAGTCTCCAAAATTGTGACCGATAAAACCTCAATAAAAAAGCCCTCTGATAACAGAGAGCTGATTTGAACTAGAGCCAGAATCCTAGTGAAACAAAAAATCTCCCCAAAGGGAGATGATTTGGTTTATTTTACCTTACAGTGCTAGAAACCGTAACCGAAGATAATACTTTAGTATATCGAGGTAGGGTGACAAAAGTAAAAAAGCTCTCTGAATATCAGAGAGCTCAAGTCTTGCTGGATAAAATGTTTATAGACTAGGCGACGAGGCGAAGATTGTACTAATGGTACATCGAGCTGAAGCCAACGAAGTATAGAAACGTTTTAGACGCAAGATTAGCGACGAAGTCCAAGAGAGTTGATTAACTCACGGTAACGGTTAACGTCGTTTTTACGCAAGTATGCAAGCAAGTTACGACGGCGACCGATTTTCTTCATCAATCCACGGTAAGTAGCGTGGTCTTTTTTGTGTTGTTTGATGTGTTCGTTAAGGTGGTTGATTTCCCAAGTAAGGACAGCAACTTGAACCTCTACTGAACCTGTATCGCCTTCGTGACGTGCATATTGTGCGATGATTTCATTTTTTTTCTCTTTTGAGATTGCCATGATGTTTCTCCTTTTTATTTGGCTTCATCCGAGTGGCAGGTTGGCATGCCTGCAACCAAGAAGAAGTTATTTGTCTTTACGACAGTTCTTATTCTACCAAGAAGCAGATACTTTGTCAACTGATTTACTTTTTAAAAACTTGACTTACTCTACTGATTTCAGAACTTCGAGCATATCCACCTTTCTTACAATCAAGTCACTCTTTACTATCATTATAACGCTTTTTCAACTAGTTGAAAACTAGAAGAAAACACAAAAAAGCCTAGGAATCCTAGGCTTTCTGTTTATAAATTATTTTCCAAGGTAGTATTCAGAAACGACGTTCAATTTTTCGTCAAATTCGAATACCAATGGTGGGAAGTTAGGGATTTCCACGTCCATGATTTCGTCGTCTGACAAGCGTTTGATGTGTTTTACAAGGGCACGGATTGAGTTACCGTGAGCTCCTACGAATACGTTTTTACCATCTTTAAGTGCTGGAGCGATTTTATCTTCCCAGAATGGAAGGGCACGTTCCAAAGTCACTTTCAAGTTTTCAGCATCTGGGATAACTGAGTCGTCAAGTGAAGCGTAACGACGGTCAGTGTGTGCTGAATGCTCATCATCACGATCCATGTTTGGAGGCAATACATCGTATGAACGACGCCAGATGTGAACTTGCTCATCACCAAATTGTTCCGCAGCTTCAGCTTTGTTTTTACCAGTCAAACCACCGTAGTGACGTTCGTTCAAACGCCATGATTTTTCAACTGGAACCCACAATTGGTCAGAAGCTTCAAGAGCCAAGTTTGTTGTTTTGATTGCACGTTTCAATACTGAAGTGTAAGCTTGGTCAAATTCGATACCAGCTTCTTTGATCAATTTACCAGCGTCAATCGCTTGTTGTGTACCTTTTTCAGACAAATCAACATCAGCCCAACCAGTGAAAAGGTTAGCTTTGTTCCATTCAGACTCACCGTGGCGAGCAAAAACCAATTTTACCATTAGATGGATTCTCCTTTTATTTTTCGAGGTTTCCCTCGTTTATCTATTCTATTTTACACAATTTTTCACAAAAAAGCTAGTTAAAATCAACTAAAAAGAGAAGAGCTTATCAGTCTTCTCTTTATCACACTATCATAATTGTTCTCGATAGACGATGAAATAGTCCCCAAAAAATAATTGGAAAACTACTACTCTTCAATTACAAATTTTTTCAATGTTCCAAAGTAAAGTGAACCACCAATAATGGTTAGAATTCCACCTACCCATCCCAAAAATGGAATCAAGCCGACCGCACCACCTACAATGAGCAAAACAGAAGGTGCATTCGTAACACGTTCATCATCTTTATAATAAACAATAGCCACAATTCCCAATACTAAAACAGCAATTTTAACCAATGACAAAATAATTGAGAGCCCTGTCAATGTCCCAACCGTTACATCTGCGTCTTCAGTTGCCGCAGCAGCTCCAACAGCCATGATAAACATGATAACTGGCGCTAAAAGCAATATAATTCCTGAAATAAGACCAAAAATAGCGTTAACACGAGCAAGTGTATTTGTTTTCATAATAATCTCCTTAAAATTTTTATAGGTATTATTCTATCATAATTTATCTAAAAATTAAACAATCTTATAAAATTTTATAATAAATATTGATTTTCAAAAAATAATTTTAAGTTCTATAGTCTCTTTATAATTAGTAGAAATATAAAATTATGAGAAAACTGAATAGTTGATTATGTTAATTATCTACACGGACAGGCCAGGAAGAACTTCATTTGAAGAAATGGACTAGTAAATTTTCCCATGATAAAACGCATAATATCAAAGCACTTGAACTCTTGATATTATGCGTTTTTTATGATTTTAGCGACCTTTCTCAGTCTATTCTGATTATTTCGCTTCAAATCCTTCTGCGACTGCATCTGCAAAGTTTTCTTCTACGATACTTGCACAGTGGTCACAGATAACTGCATTGTAGCTACGTTCAGCAGTAGTTGGATCGATACGACGGCAGCGGTCACATACTTCACCTGCAGCGCGTTCAACTGTGAAGGCTACATCCTCAAAGCTAACTGCGCCTTCTGGAGCTGGTCCTTCTGCAATAGTCAATTCTGACACGATCAAAAGTTGAGCTACATTGCTATCCAATGCTCCAAGAAGAGTTTTCACCACTTCATTTGGATAAACTGTCAAGTGGGCTTCAAGTGATTTACCGATTACTTTTGCATTACGAGCTGCTTCCAAGGCTTTTTGAGCCTGTCCACGGAAGTCCATGAAGGCTACCCATGTATCCAAGATTTCTTCTTGGTTGGCAAAAGTTTCAGCTTCTGGTAATTCTGACAATTGAACGAATTCCTCTGCTTCAAACTCAAGATATGACCAGATTTCTTCTGCAGTGTGAGGCAGAATTGGTGTCAAGAGTTTGGTGATTTTCACAAGAATGTCATAGAAGACTGTTTGCATTTGACGGCGTTCGAGTGATTTGGCACCTTCGATGTAGACAACGTCTTTGGCGAAGTCAAGGTAGAAGGCAGACAAGTCAACGTTGATAAAGTTCACCAAGGCCTTGTAGATGGTTAAGAATTCAAAGTCAGCATAAGCATCACGAATGGTCTTCACAAGCTGGTTAAAGCGAATGGTCATGTACTTGTCAACAGAACGAAGCTCATCGTAAGCCACTGCGTCTTGAGCTGGGTTAAAGTCAGATGTATTGGCAATCAAGAAGCGAAGTGTGTTACGGATCTTACGGTAAGTTTCAGAGACTTGACTCAAGATATCCATAGAGATACGCACGTCGTTGCTTGAGTCAACACTTGTCACCCAGAGACGCAAGATTTCCGCACCAAATTGTTTTTCAACATCACTTGGAGCAATGGTATTCCCAAGAGATTTAGACATCTTTTCACCTTTACCGTCAAGGGCAAATCCTTGTGATAAGATTTGTTTGTATGGCGCTACGCCATGGTTGGCAACAGATGTGATAAGTGATGAGTTGAACCAACCACGGTATTGGTCAGAACCTTCTAGGTAAAGATCTGCTGGGTAATTGAGTTCTGGACGGTTAACCACCACTCCATTCCATGAAGAACCTGAGTCAAACCATACGTCCATGATGTCTGTTTCTTTCTTAAACTCGCCATTTGGTGAACCTGGATGCGTAAATCCTTCTGGCAAGAGGTCTTTGGCATCACGTTCCCACCAGATAATAGACCCGTGTTCCTCAAAGAGTTGAGCCACGTGCTCGATCGTTTCAGCAGTCATGATTGGTGTGCCATCTTCAGCGTAGAAGATAGGAAGTGGAACACCCCAAGCACGTTGACGAGAGATAACCCAGTCGCCACGGTCACGGATCATGTTGTAAAGACGCACTTTACCCCATTCTGAGTGGAATTTCACTTTTTCAATTTCGTCCAAGATTTCTTGGCGGAATTTTGATACAGATGCAAACCATTGTGGCACTGCACGCCAGATGATTGGTTTCTTGGTACGCCAGTCAAATGGGTATGAGTGGGAGATTTCTTCTTGAGCAAGGAGCAAATCACCCAGTTTTTCGATAACAGTTGGTACCACCTTGTCATAGAATTGACCTTCAAAGTCAGAGCCAGCATTGGCCATCATAATACCGCGTTCGTTAACTGTTACAGCAACTTCAAGGCCGTTAGCAACACCGACATTGTAGTCGTCCTCACCAAAACCAGGGGCTGTATGGACGATACCAGTACCAGAGTCAGTCGTAACGTGGTCACCGAGGATCACCAACTCGTCTACAGCTGTATCCCATGGGTGAGCTGTCACAATTTTATTCAATTCTTGACCACGGTAGGTCGCCAAGACCTGAACATCAGCCCAGCCAAATTTCTCAGAAAGACTATTCAGTAATTCTGAAGCAACCACAAACTTACGAGATTCGCCAGCTGGTTGTACCAATACATAATCAATATCTGCTCCAACTGTCAAACCACGAGATGCTGTGATAGTAAATGGTGTAGTTGTCCATACGACGATATAAGTATCTGTATCGAGCACACCTTTTCCGTCTTTGACGCGGTTAGCATAGTAAAGGGAAGTTGAAAGCAAGTCATGATACTCAATTTCCGCTTCAGCAAGGGCTGACTCAGAAGACCATGACCAGTAAACTGGCTTGGCACCACGGTAGATATAGCCTTTTTTAGCCATCTCACCAAAGACACGGATCTGAGCTGCTTCATAGTCTGGAGTCAAAGTCACATAAGGATTTTCCCAGTCACCAGAAACACCCAAACGTTTAAAGTCTTCACGTTGTTTATCTACTTGAGAAAGAGCATACTCGCGGCAAAGTTTCAAGTACTCAACCAAGTCCATTTCTTTACGTTTCACGCCCTGTTTTGCCAAGACTTGCTCGATTGGCAATCCATGTGTATCCCAACCTGGAATATAAGGGGCGTAAAATCCAGACATAGATTTCGAACGAACAATAATATCTTTAGAAATCTTGTTCATGGCATGTCCAACGTGGATATTTCCGTTTGCATACGGAGGTCCATCATGCAAGGTGAAATGTGGTTTTCCTTGGTTCAATTCTTGACGACGTTGGTAAAGTTTTGCTTCTTCCCATTCTTTTTGCCAAACTGGTTCTTTAGTTGGAAGACCAGCACGCATAGGGAAAGCTGTTTTCCCAAGGTTAAGGGTATCTTTGAGTTTCATGGTATCTCCTTTATAAATATTAACAAATTAAAAACCACGACTTCCAAAAAGGACGAAAATCGTGGTACCACCTTTGTTCGAAAAAAGACAGTGTCTCTTTTCCTCTTTTCCCGTAACGTGGGGAACGTCCAGTCTTACTGTTTTCAGACTGGATTCGTTGAGAGGATAATCTAACGACTAGGGATTGCAGGGCTCACACCATCTCCCGCTCGCTGAAAATATAGTTGGTTAGATCTTGTTCTCACATTTTTTATAGGATAAGAACAGATTCTTTGTTTGCATCTTCCTCAGTTGCTGCAGTAGCTTCTACTTCAACTGACTCTTCATGTTGTTCACTTTCATCTGTATGTTGATTTTGTTGAGCTTCAAACTCAGCCAATTCTTTATTTCCAGCCTCGATACGAGCTTGCAACTCAGCAACCTCTTCTGGTGTGAATTGACGAGTCATATCAATTGGCTCTTCCTCTGGTTGAGAAGGAATAGTTTCACCAAGAACTTCACCCACCACTTCTTTAAAGGCTTCATCGCTTGTTTGAAGATACGTTGCTGTTGGGCGAAGAATGTCTTCCCAATCTGATGACTCAACAATAGCCAATTGACTTTCAATCGTAGACTTGAGGCGTTGATGGAATACACGACTCTTGTTCTTCAACTCTTCTGTCTCAACAGCCACTTTCTTAGCATTATCTGTTGCCTGACGGAGAATTTCATTTGCCTTGTATTTTGCTTCTTCTAGCAAACGCTGAGCGTCTTGTTCAGCTTGTTGAATAATATTGTTCGAACGTTCTTGAGCAGCCTGTTTGACACGCTCCGCAGTATCTTGAGCAATCAAAACTGACTGACTCAAGGAATCTTTCATCTCATCAAAGTAAGACAAACGTTCTTCCAAACTCTTGATGTGTGTCTCTTTGTCGTGATTACTACGAACCAAATCTTCATAGTCACGAACAACGATATCAAGAAATTCATCTACTTCTTCTGGGTCAAAACCTCTAAATCTTGTACCAAAGGTTTTATCTTTAATTTCTAACGATGTAATTGGCATACTTTTCCTCACTTACTTAATAATAATTGAATGCTTAATTTTATCTTGTCTTTTTTTGTCTGTCCATTGTCTTTGACAACTTTTAGACGACCAAACTTTCTCACACTGATCAAATCCCCAACGGCAACCTGGTAATCAGATTTTTCAACCAGATGATAGTTTACCTGGACAGATTTTTTCTCAATTAGTTGACTGGTTTGATTTCTAGATAATTTCAAGGCACTTGATAAGAGGGCATCCAATCGAAAACTCGAAACTAAAATTTCTCGTTCTCTAAAGTCAATTTTAGATATAATCCTATCGGTAAAAGGACGTTCCTCCAGCGATACAGGAAGTCTGCCAATCTTTCTTATTCCATCCTGAAAAAGAGGAATAAAATCACGATTGACAAAAATCTGTGCTCTCTTTTCATCTACCAAGATATCACCAAATAATTTACGGTCAATTCCTAGCTGGTTGATGATTGTTCCCAATATTTTTCCATGGCTCAGCTGTTCAAACTTGCTCGGATAGCAAATTTCTAACAAGGTCATTTCAAAGTCTGATATCTCCGGTTCAAAGTAATCTGGATAGAGAAGAACTCGAACCGACTCCGTCGGAAGAAAATCACCACTACTTTGGCAACCCAGTCCATATGTCCCAGCTAGCACCCTCAAGATCTGTTCCTGATGGGGATTGATAAAAGGAGTAAGCACTGGTGCATATGTATCTTCTACCCGCTTGATCCACTCTAAACCCTTATCAATAAAAGGAATATCATCTTGGGAAAAATGCTGATAAATGGCTCGATTTACTGTCATAGTAATAGCACTAGTCGTGTTAAGATATTTCCAAGAAACTGGATCAGAATCAACGCGGCCCAAACCGTAAAATCAAGACCAGCAAACTGTAAATTGAGCTTACGAAGTGGCTCGATAACTGGACGAGCAAGTCTGATGACTAAGCGACCTAGTTGACTTTCATAGGCATTTGGAAACCATGAAAGAAGAGCAAATGCAACGAGAATGATGGAGTAAATGCTAACTGCATTTTGAATTAAACGGATTAAGAAAATCATTATCTTGCTCTATTTCGTTTAATATCAAAGCCGAACTCGGCACCTTGTGATTCGTCTGGAAGTTTGATATCCTCAATATTCACGATAACGTTGACAGGCGTCAATAGATACATCGTACTCGCAACTTTTTTCATATTTCCAGCCAAGACGTGACGGGCTCCGTCCAAGTAATCAAGGCAGCGGCGCGCTTGTACTTCTGTCATGTATTGAAAATCAATCAAGATGCTTTCATTTCCAGTTAACAAATCAACAATCTCAGTTGCATCCTCATACTTTCTTGGATAACGAACATCAATCGTCACTTTCTCATCTGAGTGATGGTTTTGCTTTGCCAACTCTTGTTGACGAGCATGGAGGCGAGTAATATTCGCATCTTTTACTGATTCTGGCTGAGCAGATGCTGGTAATCCTTTAGAAGATGAGATAGCTGGGCTAACTGTTTCCTCTTGTTGAGTCTGGTAGTTAGTCGTTTCTTCCCCATCTTCTGTAAAATAATCTATAAATTTATCGAATCTATCTTTTAAAGACATAGCTCTCTCCTATTTAAAAAATGCTGTACCGATTCGAACAAAGGTTGAGCCGAACTGAATCGCTTCTTTAAAATCACGACTCATTCCCATACTTAGCTCTGTCATCGGCATATTAGGGATTTGTTTTTCTCTAATTTCTGCTTGCAGAGCCTGCGTATCCTTGAAAATTTCTTTCAATTCATCACTGTCTGCCTCAAAAGGAGCCATGGCCATTAAACCAACATACTCAATCTGATCTAACTTAGCCAATTCTGGCAAAAGTTCTAGCAATTCTTCTTTTGAAAACCCATGCTTACTTTCTTCCCCAGAAATATTAACCTGCAAGAAACACTTGATAACATGATCTGTTCTCTTTTGAATTTCCTGTGCTAACTTTAGGGAGTCTAAAGCATGAAAGTAATCCACATATGGGATTACTTCTTTTACTTTCCGTCTCTGTAGTGTTCCTATTAAATGCCAAGTGACTGGGTAATCTTTCAAGGCCTGATATTTTTCTAAAAATTTATCAACTCGATTTTCACCGATATGATGGATGCCAAGCGGAAGCAAGGCTTCCGCTGTTTGTACATCTACATATTTTGTCACTGCGATTACTGAAACAGCATCTAGATTACGGTTGGCTTTTTGACTAGCATCAGCAATTTGCTGAAAAACTAATTCAGTATTTTTTTTCAAATTCATTGATTAACGATTTTTGAAGAATGGAGGTGTATCCAATTCATCCTCATCTTGTGAAACTGGTGTTTCAAAGCGTTCAACTGGTGAAACAACGGGATCTGTTTGGCGAACAATTGACTCACGGCGCAAGTCCCAATCTCCAAAAGCAGATGCTTGGTTGGTTTCAAAGCGACGTGGACTTGATTTAGGCAGTTCTGCTGTCTCTTCCAAGTCGAATTGACGGTCAAATGTGTGTGCTTGTGGAGTTTTAGTTGATGGTCGACCAACTGGTTGGTTGGTAGCAGACCCGACTACTTTTTCTAGTCGTTCTTGACGAACACCTGTCGCTACAACAGTCACACGGATTTCATCCTTCATGCTTTCGTCGATAGATGTTCCAAGCCAGATGTTTACACCTTTGCCAGCTGCTTGATTGACAATTTCTGAAGCTTCTTCTGCTTCAATCAAAGTTAAATCAAGGCCACCAGTAACGTTGACAATCACATCCTCGGCACCATCGATAGTTGTTTCAAGAAGTGGAGAGTAAATTGCTTTACGAGCTGCTTCAACAACGCGCTCTTCACCACTACCAATACCGATACCCATAAGGGCATTCCCTTTATTTGCCATTACAGTTTTCACGTCAGCAAAGTCAAGGTTAATCAATCCTGGGTTCGTGATCAAGTCAGTAATCCCTTGAACACCTTGGCGAAGAACGTTATCTGCTTCACTAAGAGCTTCAAGAAGCGGTGTTTTCTTGTCAACAATTTCAAGCAAGTTGTTGTTAGAGATAATCAACAAAGTATCAACATGCTCGCGAAGTTCATTGATTCCTTCTACAGCGTACTGACCACGTTTGCTTCCTTCAAATCCGAAAGGACGTGTCACGACACCAACTGTAAGAGCACCAAGATCTTTAGCGATACGTGCAATAACAGGGGCAGCACCTGTACCAGATCCACCACCCATACCAGCAGTGATGAAGACCATGTCTGCACCGCTGATTGCTTCCGTCAAAGCTTCTTCGCTTTCTTCTGCAGCTTTGCGTCCAACTTCTGGACGTCCTCCAGCACCCAAACCACGAGTCAATTTTGGACCAAGTTGGATAACGGTTTCTGCTTTCGTACTGCTAAGGGCTTGTACATCAGTGTTGGCTGCGATAAATTCTACACCAGCAACACCTTCGTCAACCATGCGGTTGATGGCGTTACCACCACCACCACCGACACCAATTACCTTAATAACTGCGCCTTGAGCTGCTGCTGTATCAAATGAAAATGTCATAATTTCTTATCCTCTTTTATTCATCAAACATGCTTCCGATCAAACCACGGAAACGTTCTGTTAGCTTCGGTTTACTTTGAGAACTTGCTTGGAATTCTTCCTTGGGAGCAACTGGAGCTTCCTGTACAGTTTCAACTGGAGTTGTCTGTGTTGGGCTTGGTTGCGCCACAGGATTCAAACGTTGATTTGGAATGCCAAAGTTGATTGGTTTTTGACGAAGGAATTCATCTCCTTTAACTGCTTTTTGAGCAAGAAGATTGACTTCAGTCAATTTACCAGCAAACTCAGATAAACTAATCACGTGAGCAAATGCAGGGTTGCGAATTCCAACCTGATTTGGAACATAGAGTTTTACTCGAACACCAAATACTTCTTGGGCTAATTCAACAACGCCCGGCAAAATTGCATTTCCACCGATAAGGACGATACCTCCTGGCAAATCCAACAAGTGTCTTCTTTCCAACTCTTGTTTGATTTGGTCAAAGATATGTTTGATACGTGCTGAAATAATTTCTGCCAAGTAGCTTTCTGTCACTTCAACAGGTTCTACTTCACCAATTACTTCAACTTGGAAAGTCTCATTACTTGCAAGTGGAACGTAAGCTTCACCATAGTTCAGTTTCAAACTTTCTGCAATCTTTTGAGATGTTTTCAAGACTTTAGAAATGTCTTTTGTAACGTAATCTCCACCTTCTTGGTAGATGTTGGTGAATTGCAATTCTTGGTTGCGGATAGTCGCTACAGTAGTCTGACCTCCACCCATGTCAATGACAGTCGCACCAAATTCACGTTCGCCTTCATTGAGAACGGAGTTCACAATCGCCAAAGGTGAAATAATCACATTATCAACCTGGATACCTACACGTTCGACCGTCTTGCGAAGATTGTGTAGAATCGTACGAGGACCTGTGTAAAGCAGACCACGCATTTCCAAACGGACACCCATCATACCACGAGGATCACGGATTCCTTGGAAACCATCCACGATGAATTCTTCTGGAATAAAGGTAATCACTTCACGATCAGGAGTCATGCTCTTTGTCAAAGCTGATTTAACAACATCTTCAACATCCTGATCTGTGATTTCTTTTGTATCTGATGTTACAGGAATCATTCCTTGTGTTGGTTCGACCTGCAGAAGATTTGCTGGAAGACCAACGTTGACAGACTTGATAGAAATGCCTGCTTTCTCTTCTGCCTGTGTGATCGCGGATTTGATTGCTGAAGCAGCCGCTTCAATATCAACAATAATTCCGTCTTTTACACCTTTACTTTTGGCATTACTAACACCAATTACATTTACTTCGCCATCTCTATGCTCAGCAACTAACACCTTAATGGAGCTAGTTCCGATATCTAAGCCTGTAAAAAAACCATCTCTAGTCATTACATCGCATCCTCTCTATCTTCCAAGTTTCTCACTTCTATTTAATAACTATGTTTGGGCATAGCTATTCAAAGAATATTATAACACAAAAAAACTAATCATGCTTAGTTTTTCGTAAATTTCCTGCATGTTTTTTGAGAAAATATTAGAAAATTTTTCTTCTGGAAAAAGGTTTTGATGTTCTTGTCAACAATTCGATAATATTTATAACCCATCAAAAAAGAAGGTCTTTTAGACCTTCTCTTGAATAAATTCTTCTGATTTTTGCTGTAAAAAAATCTCTAGCAATTTTGCTGTTACGCAAATTGCTATCACGATAACGCTCGAAACAATAAGGTAATTCAAAAGTTGTCCGTGATTTCCAACAAGTGGCGGTCTCGTTAAGAAACCATAATCCCCACTGACAACTAAATTAACAACCCATATCAAAGCGTTCAAGGTGAAGGTAATCACCGCCACATTTTTGAAGTTGAGCAGAGAAGCTTCATAGTTTTTAAACAAGTATAAGAGTGCATTTCCCAAAAGTGCCACATGTCCGATAATGAAGGACAGGATGGTCACGTGTGGAAACGGATAAGGATCAAATAGTGGATAAGTCAGAGCCGCTGTTGCCCCAAAGGTTCCTAGAAGGGCAAAGTATTGCTTGTACTTAGAGGTTCCCGGGATCAGGAGCAAGACAAACATGGCTATACGACAATGATAGAAAGGTAAACTTTCTGACAGGGGCAGATGGTTTCCCCAATACCAGCCATACAGAACAATCAGTTGAACAGATTGAAGAATCTGAATAAATCGTTGGTAAGCCACTTTGTCGCGAAAACGATAAGAAGCGTAGAAAGTAAAGGCCAGTAAACATAACAAACCAATATACCAGTGGAGTTCAAACTGGGGCGGTTCTGATATCTGCGTGGTAAATAATTTATCCCACAAATTCATATTCTATTCCTCATTCATCTAGCTAAGTGAAAATAGAGGATCCACTCTCTCCTAGCTTTCTTTGTTCTCATTTTTATCAGATTTGATTCCAGAACATGTCTTAGAATCTTAAGGTGTTCATTTCTCAACCTATTATATCATTTGTATTGCAGAAATGCACCTTGCAGATGCCCTTTTTTGATTTGTCGACTTCTCTAGCATAAACTAATCGATATATTGGTCTCTTTGTCCTTTATAAACTTTCCAAAGAATCTCCATTTGCTCCTTGGTGATGCGTTTTTCAGATAAGACTGGCAATTGGTCAATGGCAAAAAATTGAAGCTCAGCAATTTCTTGATTCTCTTGAAATTGTCCATCAAGAAGCTTACATTCAAAGACAAACTTTGCATATTGTTTGCTCTGTAGTTGGAAACGATTGGTGTCAAAAACTGCAAGTAACCTTTCAGCTTTTGCTGTAAAGCCGGTTTCTTCTTCAATTTCTTTAAGAATATTTTCGGTTGGAGAGTAGCCGACTTCACCAAAACCACCTGGCAAAGCCCAACTATCCTCCCCTTTTCCTCTAACTAAACAGACTTTTTCATCCTCAACAATCCAAGCACGGACGTCCATCAGAGGAGTTGCATAAACGGAAGTCGGTTTCATGACTTCTGCTACTTCTTCTGCATCGAGGTCTGATCCCTGATTCAACATTTCAGATAACAGGCTTCGCAAGTCCTCGTAACGCTCACGGTCGAAAGGATCTTTTGTAAAGGTTAATCCAGTATCCGTAATGGCTAGCATTCTTTGAAGATACTTAGCAAAATCACTTGCATTCATTTTCTAAACTTTCTACCAACTTGGCTAGATTCATGGAGTTAGAGCCTTTAAGCAAAATTTGGTCATTGGCACCGAGTCTTTCCTTAACTTGCTTGACAAGGTCTTCAAATTGATCTTCGCTCGCAGTTTTCTTAAAGTAGAATACATGACCGATTGGGAACATTTGACTAGCCAGTTGTGCCAATTCGGCAATGTCTTCTCCGTAGAAAATAACGGTATCCAGCACATCTGGCGAGAGGCTCAAAATCATCTGGTTATGGAGTTGAACAGACTGGTCACCAAGTTCCTTCATGTCCGCTAAGACAGCGATTTTCTTGCCCCCTTCATTAGCTGGGATGGCAGAGAATGTCTCCAAAATCAACTTCATAGCAGTTGGATTGGCATTGTAGACATCTGACAGGATATCTGCTCCATTGGCTGCTTTCTTCCACTCAGTACGATTACGGGTCAATTCTAGGTTCTGAAAGGCCTGACGAATCTGTTCCTCTGAAACTCCTTCTTGTAGAGCCACATAAGCAGCAATCATAGCATTGGTGGCATTGTACTTACCTGTCACTGGCAAATCAAGGGCTTGCTCCAAGAAATTGGCCTTAAAGGTCAGACTATCCTTGCGTTCAAGCAAGTCTGTAATTTCCAGCTCTGCTCCTTGTCCAAAACGAACCACCTTTTTATCTGTTGGCAAGTAGTCCTCTACAATAGGGTCAGCTGGCGCCAAAAGCAAAGAACCTGGTGCCATACCGTCTGCAATTTGCATCTTCCCTTTAGCAATCTCTGAACGGTCTTTGAAAAAGGCCAAGTGGGCTTCTCCAACCAAGGTCACGATGGCTGTCTTTGGGTGTGCCAATTCAGACAAGAGATGGATATCTCCTAGGTGATCCTGTCCCATTTCCAAGACCAACTTTTCAGTATCATCTGGCATATGAAGAACTGTGTAAGGAAGACCAATTTCGTTATTGTAATTGCCTTGGGTTTTGTAGGTCTTGTAGGTTGTTGATAGTAAATGCGCCAACATATCCTTGGTCGTTGTCTTACCATTTGAACCCGTAACAGCAAAGACATCAACTGCCGTTTTTTCAAGATAGTAGGCTGCGAGGGTTTGAAAGGCAGTCAACACGTCGTCTACTAGAATGTAGGGATGACCTTCTACTTCCTTCTCAGACAAGGTTACTGCTGCACCATTTTCAAAAGCTGTTTCGATAAAGTCATGACCGTCACGCGCACCTTTAAGTGGCACAAACAAATCTCCCGTCCCAATCAAACGACTGTCAAACTCAGCTTTTTCTAACTGAACGTTCGCAAAAAGACTGACATCATTTTTAGCTCCAACAGCTTGGGCGACTTCATGGATTGTTAGTTTCATTTCTACTCCTTTAAAAAGGGTTGAAGTCCGAGAACTCTAATCACCTACAGTGACGATTCCGGCTTCTACCCCTCTCTTCCATCTTTATAGCAAATGCGCTTCGTGCTTGTTAAAGCTCTCCTTAGCAAGGTCAACCAAACGCTCGATTAGTTCTGGATAGCTGATTCCCATATTGTCCCAAAGTAGTGGGTACATAGACCACTGGGTAAAACCTGGCATGGTATTAAGCTCGTTTAGGAAAACCTCGCCCTTATCTGTATAGAAGAAATCACAACGAGATAGACCAAGGCCACCGATCGCACGGAAGGCAGTTTCTGCATTTTGACGCATAACAGCTACCACATCATCACTGATTCTAGCCGGGATATCCATGGTAATCTTGTTATCGATATATTTGGCATCATAATCATAGAAGGCAACATCCTTGACAACTTCTCCTGGCAAAGTACTCTTAACATCGTAGTTCCCCAAGAGACCAACCTCGATTTCACGAGCATTCACTCCTTGCTCAACCAAGACACGGCTGTCATATTGGAAGGCAAGTTCCAAAGCTTGGCGGAGTTCTTCTTGGTTTTCAGACTTAGAAATACCGACACTTGACCCCATGTTTGATGGTTTTGTGAAGACTGGATAAGTTAATTTTTCTTCAACTTCATCGATTTTAGCAATCACATCATCACCTTCGACGATGGCCACATAAGGAACTTGGGCAATCCCGACAGATTCTAGAACTCGCTTGGTCGTAATTTTATCCATGGCAAGACTTGATGACAAGATATTGCAGCCGACATAAGGCATTTTCAAAACTTCAAGAAATCCTTGAACAGAGCCATCCTCTCCCATTGGGCCATGAAGAACTGGAAAAACCACTGCACCTTCTTCGTAGATGGCACTTGGTGCAACTTTCTTGTCCCAGTCAATAGTCGCATTGGTCATGAGACGATCCTCTTGACCTGGAGTCTGGCTAAATTCTTGCGTTTTGATAAAGTCACCTGACTGGCTGATAAAGAAAGTCTTGACTGTGAAACGGTCGTAGTTGACCGCACGCATGACACTTTCAGCTGACAATACAGACACTTCACGTTCTGCACTGCGTCCGCCGTATAAAAGAATAATCGTTTGTTTCATATTGCTTGTCCTAATTCTAATAGAATACTCGTTCTTTAGTATATCATATTTACTTTTTTTTTAAAAACTTGAAGCTAAAAAAGCCCTCATTTGAGAGCTGAAATTTTACCTATCCACCACTTGAGCTTCAAAGTGAGCTGGCTTGTCGTCTGCATTGGTGATGGTGATCGTGTAGGACTTGTTATTGGTTACATTAAAAACTTTTTCCCCTTTGTAACTGACAACAATTCCATCCTGCACTAATTTAATATCTTTTTGATTATTGGGTAACTCTTCATCAGCATCTTCTGAATGATGGCTTCGAACAAGTTTTTGCCCTTCAACATCATAAAAAATATCGCCATGCATCTCAAACCAAACTCCTGAACCCGATAATTTAAGCCTATTAGTATCCTTTTTATTCAAGATTAATTCTGAGTAGTATTCTACATCTTGTATCCTAGGATTTACTGTGAAGTTTACCGACTCTCCTGGCTGCAGAGTATATTTACCAAGATTTTGTGCCCATAGATTAAAGAAAAAAATAGTCGCCAAAACTACAACAAGTGTTAAACTACAACCTAAATTCCAATTCGATTTTTTCTTCATGCTCATTTGTAACTCTCCTTATAGTCATCATACTTTTTGGAGCTCTATCTATTCTGCAAAATTTCGTTCTCTTTCCTTTTTCTACGCTGACCCGACCACCTGATACACTGCAACAATACTATCATACGAAGAATCAAATAGAACAAACGAAGGATTTTCATCTTTCCAAGCGCTGATAAGAAGTTTTTCCTTTCATTCCCCACTTCTTGAACTAACTGCTCAACCGTTTTACCTGTTTCCTCTTTAATGGCAGATTCATTCTTTGAAATCAAATAATAATCGTGTTCTAAACTGCTGATATAGGCTTTAGAAATTGGCTCGTCTAAGAAAAAATATACTCTATCAGCATACTCATCCTGAGACAGCGTATAGTAAACTTCAGCTTCACTCTCCCATTTTTAAGGTACTCTTTTTGTATAATCGCCTTTTAAATATAATTTCATTCGTCCTCATCATCATAAACACGTTCACCGTGAATTTTGATGTATTCCTCGCGCTTCCTATCCAATTCTTCCCAGATGGGGTCGTCAATAACGTCGATCGTTTGAATTTCTTCCAAACTCATCTCATTTGCTTCATCAAAAGTTAGAGATAAGATATCTTGGTGCTTTTCCTTGAATTCCTCGATTGTTATCCATGTTTTCTTGTCATCTTCGCTAATTTGTCCATCAATAGCAATCGCAATTTCAAGCGCCATAATATACATAGCACGTTTATCAACTGTTAAAACATCCAAATAATTAGAAGCGATTCTTAGATATTTTCCCTTTTCTCTACCGTCGCTTTCATAACTTCCTTCATAATCCAAATCAATATTTTCATATTTTTGGGAATTGATTGCACTGCCACCTTTAACCTTGACCTCTTTCCAACGAGAGCCACTTGCTCCCCACTTATCTAATCGTAAAGATAGATAAAAGTCATTTTGTAACATCTCATCATCCCCGACATTTGAAAAACTTATTTTTTGACCATTTCTTTCTTTAAACCACATTTTCCATGCGAGTTCTCTGTAGCCAAATGGCACTTTTCTAGTATAATCGCCTTTAATATATAATCTCACTCGTCTTCCTCATCGTCATCCAACTCCACTTCTCCATGAATTCGGATATACTCCTCGCGCTTCCTATCCAATTCTTCCCAGAGGGGCTCGTCGATGGCTTTCAAAACCTTTATCTCTTCTAAACTAATATCGACTGCTTCGTCGTAGGTCAAATTCAGTAGGTCTATATGTTTCGTTTTGAATTCTTCAATGCTCAGCCATGTTTCTTTGTCGTCTTCGCTGATTTGACCGTCAATAGCAGATGCTACCTCAATCGCCATGATATAGAGAGCTCGCTTGTCAACCGTTAGAATATCCTTATGAGTCGTGATGATTCGAAGATAGTCTCCTTTTTCTCGCCTATCGCTTTCATAGGAATCTTCAAAATCCAATATTAGATACTCATATTTAAATGAATTCCATGGATTATCTCCTATTTTAAAATCAGTCATTCCCCAACGCTCATCATTTGAAGAAAATTTATCTAGAGTTAAACTCAAATAAAAATCATCATCACGTGCGTAAGAAAAACTAACTTCCACACTTTTGCGTTCTTTGAACCACATTTTCCAAGGATATTCCATACAGACTTGGTAAATACTAGTTTCGTAGTTGCCTTTAAGATATAGTCTCACTCGTCTTCCTCTTCGTCTAACTCCACTTCTCCATGAATTTTGATGTATTCTTCATTCCTGCGGTCGTCTTCTTCCCAAACTGGATCTCGAACATCATCCATAAACGGAATTTCTTCAAGGCTCATCTCATTAGCCTGTTCATAACTCATCGAAAGGATATCCTCATGTCGTTTTTTAAATTCCTCCACACTTAACCAGCTCTCTTTATCATCTTCGCTAATCTGACCATCAATAGCAGTCGCAATTTCAATGGCCATAATATACATAGCTCGTTTATCAACAGTGAGAAGGTCAAGGTGGGTAGAAGCTAAACGTAGACAGTCTCCTTTTTCTCGATAGTCTGTTGCTGGATTGTCTTCAAAATTTAATTCAAGATTTTCATATACATGACTCCCAAATTTGTTGGTAATTCCTTCTTTCAACTGAACATTATTCCATCTATTATCATGCATCCACTTATTCAATTTCAAGTGAATAGTTGGGTCTGTTTTAAATGGGCGAGTATTCCCAAAGTAAGAAAAATCTACTGGCTTACCATCTTTAGTATCAAACCACATTCTCTTCGCTAGTTCTATATAATCAAACGGAATTTCTTTGGTGTAATCACCTTTAAGATATAGTCTCATAAATCTGAGATATCGCCTCCATGTGCTAGTATATATTCTTTTCGACGAGTGGCCTCTTCCTCCCAAAGAGGGTCGTCTACAACATCCATCGTTTGAATTTCAATCAAACTTCGTTCATTTGCTTCATCAAAAGTCAGAGATAGAATAGCCTCGTGCTTTTTCTTAAATTCCTCGACTGTTAGCCATGTCTTCTTATTATCTTCGCTAATTTGCCCATCAATCACCTTTGCAATCTCAAGCGCCATAATGTACATGGCTCGTTTATCAACTGTCAAAACTTCTAGATGGGTGGTTAAAATACGGAGACAGTCTCCCTTTTCATTATAATCCGTAGCAAACGCATCTTCAAACTCTATCTCAATACATTCGTTAAGATGTGAGAAGAGTCTTCGTACCCCTTCCTTTAGAGGGACACTAGACCATCGCTTATCTGCAGTACTTTTCCTCAAGGATAAATTTACAGAAAAATCCTCTTGTAATGCATCATTATTCCCAGCATTTGAGTAAGAAACTTGCTCATCTTCTGGAAACCACATTTTTCCAGCTAGTTCCAAATAACCATAAGGTACTCTTTTTGTATAATCGCCTTTAATATAAATTCTCACTCGTAGTCCTCATCGTCATAAACACGTTCACCATGGATTTTGATGTATTCTTCCCATCCTCTGTGTAATTCATCCCAAAGTGGTTCATCAACCGCCTCCATAATCTCTAGTTCCTCCAAACTAATATCAACCGCTTCATCGTAGGTCAAATTCAGCAAGTCTATATGTTTCGTTTTAAATTCTTCAATACTCAGCCATGTTTCTTTATCGTCTTCGCTGATTTGACCGTCAATGGCAGATGCTACCTCAATCGCCATAATATACATCGCACGCTTGTCAACCGTTAAAATATCTAGATGAGTAGAAATAATTCGCAAATAATCACCTTTCTCACGCCCATCGCTTTCATAAGAATTTTCTAGATCCAATGTCAAGTTTTCATATTCAAATGTCTTCCAAGGGTTTATATTTGTATTAAAATTTGCACTCTCCCAACGTTCGTCATTATATTTAAATTTATCCAACCGTAAATTCAAATGTAAATCTTCATCCCAAGCATAGGAAAAATCGAGCGGAATTCCTTTTCGCTCTTTGAACCACATCTTTTGAGCTATTTCTTTAAACTCTTCATAAAAATCAGTCTTGGTGTAATCACCTTGTAAATATAACTTCATGCATACCTCCTGTTTTAATTCGCATAATACCTTTGATAAGCTTTCCAAATTCTATCAATAATTTGCTCTCTAACCCCCTTGCTGAGTTTACTTAAACTTTCATTTGAATTTACCCAGTCTACAATAGAATCTTTTCCTATTATTCTATCTATCCTTAGATGCTCGTTTAGAGGATAGCCAGATTTCCCACTTCCAGATTGTACTTGAAATTTACCACTCTGTGGTTCAGAATCAACACGGATTTTTACATTTTTCCCTTTCACACGTGCTTCTATCTGTTTCCCATGAGTAATACTTGTCTTTTTATTAGCTTTCCAGCTGTCGTAGTTGCTAGAATAATTAACCTGAATTTCGCCATTTTGTAAGGCCGTCTTTGTGATAGCTGATAAGCTAGTTACTGCTCCACTAGCTATCAGTACATTTCCATATTGTACCCCTGATACAGATGCTGCGGTACCAGCTACGATACTTGTCCCTGCTGTTGGCGGACCAGCCATTATACTCAAGACTTCGAGGGCACCACTCGCAAAGTAAACTCCCAATCCAGAGAATATTTGAGCTACTCCACTCCAAAACTCGGCTGAATTTGCTTCAAACTTTTGTGCTTTTAGTTCATCAAACTTTTTGTTAACCAAATGAGTATAGTCAGCATCGTATTCCCCATTTTTTGAAACGACATAGCCTTGTTCCAAGGGATAAATTTCAATGATATTCCCTGTTTCATCAATCTTAAGAGTGTGATTGTAGTCGTCAATTATTTTATCCCATTCAGACTTGTCGCGACCTTTTAAGCGCTTCTTTAATTCAGCACGATAGTAGGCATCTCCATCGTCCGATAGCATCATATCCCTAGAAGCTTTATTGATGGCACGAGTTTCTGAGTCTTGAAAATCTCTTTTAGCATGCGACTCAATCTTCACATCCTTCATCTTCTGTACCCAGCTCATGTCCACACCGTCCGCATAGTAGTTACCATCGCTATCGACAATGATTTTACTTAGTTGCGTAGCTCCTTTGATGGCTAAGCTAAGGACTTCTAGACTATCGTTGAAATACTGGGAAACCTGTGAAACAAAAAATTCTAGTTTTTCAATCTTATCATCCAAATCCTGAATACCCGACTCGATTTGAAACTTGGTATTGTAGAGGATGGTCTTCTCAGAGAAGGCTTTCCCCCAATTGAGACTAAAGAGGTCCGTGATTTGATTTAGCCAGTTCTCCCTCACTTGAATCTGAGTTTCTACGATAGCTAACTGCTCTTCTCTCAGCTTTTTCAGTTCCTTGAGCTGGTCTAGGTCCAAATCACCATATCCAGAGACCTGAGCATCCGCATCTTTGTAGGAGGTCAACTCTAGTTGGATATCATCTATCGCTGCTTGTAACTTCTTGATGCTGGGGATGACAATCTCTGTGAAGAGACCCTTCCCAGCTGTGTAGGCTGCTCCTGCCAGCTCACCTGAGTCTAAAGAGGAAATCAGGTGGTCACATCCACTAAATAAGCGGTCCGTGACTTCATTTGCGACTTGGAGGTTATTCGTCATGGCCTGAATCAATTCTTGGGATTCTTGCGCGCTGTATTTTACTCCCATGGTATCCGATTCCTTTCCGCTATCAGTTCTTCTCTGGCTTCATCAAAAGAGCGACAAGCCTTCTTCGTTTGTTTTTCCAAGGCATCCAGTTCCTCCTCTACATAAGAGTTGACCTGTCGCTGAATGGTTCTATTATCACTTTCGATTTGCTCTATTACCTGACGAGAACTGGGTGAGAGAGACAATAGATTTACCATGCGATGGTGAATGCTCTGAATATCCGAGTAAAAGTTTGTCAACTGCTGTTCATATTGCTTTTTAGTTGCTCGGAGTCTATCTTCCTTATCTTCTACTTTAACAATCTTACGCCAAATTTCTGTGCGCTTTTCTTCATTTCTATCTGCCATTCCTTAGTAACTCCATCTCTTAGCTTGCTCTATATCACGTTTTTCAATCCTATGAGCAATTTCTGGAAACTTATTTGCTTGGGTCAAAACAGCTGAACTAAAATCACTAACTGCCTGAAGCATTTGATTGCAGGCCAGACGTCCCGCTTCCATCCCAGCAATTTCAGAAGTATATGAAAATTCCATCTGCTGATTTTGCTTGTCGCTCGTGTCATACCCAACCAACTCATTAATAGCCGCCTCTGCTGCTATCGTACTAGATTTTATCTTTCCACCCATACTTCAAACTCCCCTTATTAATTATATATTGACCATATCATAACACAAAAATAGTACGATTTCAAAACAAATCCTAAGGGAAAATGCGCTCATCTCCTTAGAATAAACTCTATCATTCGGTGAATGAGTTTGACAGAGACCGCACTAGTGATTTTGGAGATCCCCTTTCTGATTCCTTATAGTTTGAGTAGTTTTATTAGCAAGGTTTGTCCTCCCTTTGTGAGAAACAGAAAAAAACAAAGCCCTAAGAAAAATTCCTAGGGCTTGTCTTATACGTCAAAATGAGCTACGTTTTTACTGACTCCTACAACTCTGTCCGATTTTCAATGGCTCGTAAGAGTGTGACCTCATCCGCATACTCGATATCTGCTCCCACGGCTAGTCCTCGTGCTAGACGAGTGACCTTGATACCAGCTGGTTTGAGCAAACGAGAGAGATACATGGATGTCGCTTCTCCATCCGCTGTCGCATTGGTTGCCACAATCACCTCTGAAACCTCACTATCCATGAGACGAGTCATGAGGCTCTTGAGGTTGATATCGTCTGGACTGATACCATTCATAGGAGAAATGAGACCGTGCAAGACATGATAGAGTCCGTGGTATTCTTGGATATTTTCCATAGCAGCCACATCGCGACTATCCTCTAGCACCAAGATGGTTGTCTGGTCTCGAGTCGGATCTGTACAGATCGAGCAAGGGTCATCATCCGTCAAGCGACCACAGATGGAACAATAGGTCAATTCCCGCTTGGCAGATAGAAGGTTTTTGGCAAATTCATTGACATCGTCATCAGACATTCCAATGGTATAAAAGGCGAGACGAGTAGCCGTTTTGATCCCGATACCTGGTAACTTTGAATAGCTATCAATTAACTTGGCAATAGGTGTTGGATACAGCATAAGTTCCTTTCTAATTCATTGGATGTTGTTGGTTATAGAGGTTGATAATATCTCGTGCAATTGAAGGTCCGACACCATTTGTTAGGTTGGTGTTATGAGGAAAGACGACTGCGACCGCGATTTGAGGATTATCAGACGGAGCATAAGCAACTGCGTTGGTATTATTGGCTTTTTGACCACCATTGACATAACTTTCGGCAGTACCTGTCTTCCCACTGATGGAAACGGATGCACCATTTGAAAAGGCACGACCAGTTGTCAGAGCGCTCGTTCCATGCGAAACTTGATAGAAACCTTGGTGCAAGAGAGCCATATCCGCTTCTGAGATATTGATCTTGTTCAGTTCCTTGGTGGCTGTTTCTTGAACTAGATTGCCTAAGCCACCTTGTTCATTATTTCCATAAATTCCCTCAACAATGTGAGGTGCAATTCGAACACCATTGTTAGCAATGGTTCCAACATACTGGGCCAATTGCATTGGGGTGTAGTTATCAAACTGACCAAATGCATTGGTAATGTAATTAGCAAAATTATACTCTTTTGGTATAAAACCAGTTGACTCATCTGGAAGATCAATACCTGTTGAGGCTCCAAGACCATATTCAGCAAATGTCGAACGAAGTTTCCCCATAGCGGATTCTAAATTGTTAGTTAAAACAAACATATTGGGTTGATAGGTCTGCCCCATAATGCCCAAAGCCGTTTGAACCATATAGGCATTAGAAGAATACTCCAAGGCTTCCACAGCTGTAATCGGGAATGAACCGTAGGCTTGAGTATACCAAGAATTAATCGGAGCTGAGCCTTGGAAGACAATCGGTTGGTCTGTCAAGGTCTGGTTCCCTGACAAGACTCCATTCTCCCAACCAGAACTGATGGTCGCCGCCTTGACAACCGAACCTGGGACAAAGACATTGGTTACCGTTCCCAAGGAATCAGGCGTCAACTCTCCCGTTTTCAAATCATGTTTGAGCCCTGACATAGACAAAACTGCACCTGTTTTTGGGTTCAAAGCAACTGCATAAACACCTTCAGAATATCTGGCTCCTCCATTTCCTAACTCGGAATTGAAATAACTCTTAAGAAGATTGTCCACGCTATCTTGAAAGGCCAAATCGATGGTCAGTTTAATATTATTCCCTTTGGTACCATCTTCGATATTTTCGACACTTTCCATATTGCCATACTTGTCTAGCTGGATTTCTTTCACAGAACGTTTTCCTTGCAAGGTTTCTTCATATTGTTTTTCTAGATAAGAGGTTCCAACACGGTCATTTAGAGAATAACCCTTTTTGATATAAGCATCTGCTTCTTCAGCTGGAAGACCAGCTTTTTCACTGGATACACTTCCTACTATAGACGCAAGTGAAGTCTCTAGGACCTTTCGATCCCACGAAGTTGAAATACTGATACCAGGTAAATTCTTAGAGGCCGAAGCTATCAAAGCAATCTGAGTATCTGTCAAGGAATCTGTCGCAATGGTTCCTGTCGCAAAATTTTCAACTGCATTAAGTTGGCTAAAGAGGTAAATTTCTTTCTTTTCGTCATCAGAGTAGGTCAATTGACTTGGATCGATACTTTCAACAGTATTATTGTAAAGCTCGGATTCAGATAATTGATTGCCATCAGAATCAAGTCGCTTCTCACGTGGTAAACTTTCCACTGCTTTCTTATAGACATCTTGATCTGCTAGATAATAGTCTGCTAACTGTCGGTCAGTCAATGTTGGAGAAGAAACTTCCACATAAGCCAGCAACTTCTTGGCTGTTTCTTTTAAATCTGCAGCCGTCATTTTGTTGTTTCGAGTAAAGGAAACAACTTGTTTCACAGTATTTTCAACCAAGGGTTTCCCTGCTGCATCATAGATTTGCCCACGAGCTGAACTGGTTGTTACCCTTGTCTGGCTGGCTGAAGCCAATTTTGTTTCATAGAAATCTTTATTGAGCACCTGCATATATAACAATCGACCAATAATGGCCATAAACAACAGGATAACAATGGCAAACAGTAAATTAAGCCGAATAGGAATCGAATGGCTATTGAATTTTCTCATACAACTAAGACTCTTTTCTAGAAAAATTTCCAATTTTCACCTTTATTTACATATAAAATAATAGAGCAAACAGGTGAAGCTCAGTACTTTTCATTGTACCATATTTTACGGAGAAAGACTTGGAAAAGTCAAAGCATTTTTTGACTTTCAACTGAAAATGCCTTTTTATTTGGTTATCCTAACTTCTATGATATAATGATAGTAATAGTTAGGAAAGCGTTAACCTTTAAGACTTTGACTCATAAAAAGGAGCCTCATGAACAAGCCAGACATCGCAACCATAATCGACCTCCATTTTGAAGAATTAACCGAGCTTGAGCAAGAAATCGCTCGCTATTTTTTACAACCTGAAACGATCCAAGATGATCTCTCTTCTCAGCAAGTCACCCAGAAATTACACATCTCCCAAGCAGCATTGACCCGCTTTGCCAAAAAGTGTGGTTTTACAGGTTACCGAGAATTCGTCTTTCAATACCAGCATCAGGCTAGTAAACCGGACACTCATTCCCACAAACATAGTCCTTTGACCAAACGTGTTTTGCGAAGCTACAGTATCATGCGAGAACAAACGCAGGATTTGATTGACGAAGAACAACTAGAACGCGTCGCCCAGTTAATCGAAGATGCTGAGCGTGTCTACTTCTTTGGAACAGGCAGTTCCGGTCTTGTCGCTCGTGAAATGAAATTGCGTTTCATGCGTCTGGGTGTGGTCTGTGAAGCCTTAACCGATCAGGACGGCTTTGCATGGACGACCAGCATCATGGATGAAAATTGTCTAGTACTCGGTTTCTCACTTTCTGGTACAACTCCTTCTATTTTAGACAGTCTATTAGACGCAAAAGAGATGGGGGCCAAGACCATCCTCTTTACCAGCGCTCCAAACAAAAATAGTCAGGTCTATACAGAGACCGTTCTTGTTGCTAGCCACAGCCAGCCTTCCTACATTCAACGGATATCTGCTCAACTCCCCATGCTCTTCCTTATAGATTTGGTTTATGCCTACTTTTTGGAAATCAATCGTGAAAGCAAGGAGAAAATCTTTAATAGCTATTGGGAAAATAAAAAACTCAATGGCTATCGTAGACAAAAACGCGTTAGAAAATCCTAGTTTGGTTGAACCAAACTAGGATTGTTTTGTTTTGAAATGATAATAGGCTCCCAACATCCCTGCTGTGTTTTGGTGATGGGCAAATTCTAATCGTGTTTTTTCAGCCAGACTTGGCACCAAGGCCGCCTTCAAGGCTGTACGGACCTTCGGTTTGAGGATAGCCTCTTGCCCCATAATACCGCCACCGAGAATGACTACTTCTGGATTGGCAACATAGCAAATATTTGCCAGACCTTTTCCTAGATAGTCTACCATACGGTCAATACCAGCCATACAGATTTTGTTTCCTTCGGTAGCTTCCTTAAAGATGCGTCGCCCATTCCACTGATCAACTGGATCACCATGAGCTGCTGCCACATACTCCACCAAGGCTGTAGTAGAAGCAAGATCCTGAAAAGCCCCATCCTGCATATGCATGTAACCGACTTCGCAGGCTGAGTTGCTAAACCCATGGAAAACTTTCCCATCCATAATCAAGCAACCACCGATACCTGTTCCAATGGTCAAGCAAAGTGTCACACTCGCTCCCTTTCCTGAACCAGATACTGCCTCAGCAAGACCTGCACAGTTGACATCATTTTCAATTTCACAAGGAATCGAAAAGCTAGTCTCGATTTCCTTTTTGAACTGGGTTCCTGCGTAATTAGGAATTTGAGGCCCAGCATAGAAGATTTCACCCTTATCAGGATCCACCATCCCCGCAGAAGAAATAGCAACACCTGCTACTGGACCCTTTTCTAAATAGCTGGAAACGATATCTTTTGTCTTTTGTAAGATATGGGGTCCACCCTTTTGCGCCTCAGTTGGCATTTCATGCGATTCAACAAGTTGGCCTTCTTGGTCAATCAAACCATATTTGATGTTGGTTCCACCAATATCAATTGCAACGTAGTGTGTCATAAATACCTCCTTATGGATTAGAGGAAGCGCTCCTTGGTTTCACGAATCAATTGAGCAGCTGCTTCTACAACTGGACGATCTTCTTCAGTTACTGGTGTCAATGGTGAACGAACTGAACCAATGTTCAAACCTTCATTGATCTTCAAAACTTCTTTGATGACACAGTACATATTTCCATGTGCAGCAGTCAATTTACCAATGATTGCATTGATAGCGTATTGCAATTCACGCGCTGTTTCCAAATCTTTCTCAGCAATTAACTCATTGAGTTTCAAGAAGAGTTCTGGCATAGCACCATAAGTACCACCGATACCAGCTTTGGCACCCATGAGGCGGCCACCTAAGAACTGTTCATCTGGACCGTTGAAGACGATATGGTCTTCTCCACCAAGACTCACAAAGGTTTGGATATCTTGAACTGGCATAGAAGAGTTCTTAACACCGATAACACGTGGATTCTTCAACATTTCAGTATAAAGACTTGGCGTCAAAGCAACACCTGCTAATTGAGGAATGTTGTAGATCACATAGTCTGTGTTTGGAGCTGCAGAACTGATATCGTTCCAGTATTTGGCAACTGAGTATTCTGGCAAGCGGAAGTAAATCGGCGGAATCGTTGCAATGGCATCTACACCCAAACTTTCTGCGTGGCGAGCAAGTTCCATACTGTCTTTGGTATTGTTGCAAGCTACGTGAGCGATGATAGTCAATTTGCCCTTGGCAACTGCCATGACTTCTTCCAAAATCAATTTGCGATCTGCCACACTTTGGTAGATACATTCACCAGAAGAACCATTGACATAGAGACCTTGAACTCCCTTATCAATGAAGTATTGAACCAAGGCACGCGTACGCTCTGGACTGACTTCTCCTTGATCATCATAACATGCGTAGAAGGCTGGAATGACACCTTCGTATTTTTTTAAATCTGACATAGATTTTCTCCTAAGATTTCTTTTTTTCTGCTAAGAGCAGTTCTATTTTTTACAAGTTTAGTATACACCTTGTGAAAATCGCTTTCAATATCTTGTATACACTTAGATTTTAGTTTCTACTTGTATTTTAGAAACTGTAACGATTGAAAGTAGTTTCAGAAACGAGCCATCCTACTGGTATTTGGCGAAGATTTTCTCCATCAATCCTGCTTGGAGAAAGACTAGCAAACCAAAACCAAAGAGGATAAAGGCCGATCCACCCAAAAGGAGAGTGAAGGCGGATAGATAAAGAACCATCACAATAAGAAAGAGAATGGCTAACATGAGGAAGAACCATGGAAAGTTAAAACTTGCCAAGATAAGCCCTTTTTGCAGCACTTCTTTCCATGACAAATCATAGCGCGCAGCGATGGGATAACTAGCCAACATCACGAGAGTAAGGAAGATGAGAATCCCCAAACAAATAGCTTTCACAATCTGGAAAGGCAAAGCAGTCTGTCCCCAGAAAAGATAGAGGTCTAGAAAGCTTAATGACACAATGCCCAACTCTAACAGACCCAACTGAAGCCCCAGTTTCAGATTTTGCTTGAAAGCTCTCAAATAGGTTCTGAAAACAGGTACTCGCCTGCTTCTCTTAATCTCAAACATAGTTTGGTAGAGGCTGATTTTAGCCACTCCAATCGTCACGATGGGCAAACAAGAGACAACAAAAAGAAGATTGGCTGTCACGATATCCAAGACCTTCTCACTGAAACGCATGAGAAAATTATCTGTATCAAATGCTGCCTTGATTAGGCTTACTCCTTTTTGTGCCATGTTTGCTCCTCCTGATTCTTTTAATCAATCAAAATTTTAAAGAGATATTTGCGAACCTTCTCTTCCATACCTGCATAACCATTTGGCTGGTGAGGTTCTCCTGGGAAGAAAATCGCAAAATTGTGATAACCCAACAAGAGTGGGTAGCCTTCATGACAATGGACAAAACCAATGTCGCTTGCTTCATCAAATGCTACCGCCTCGTCTTTGATACGTGAACCGTAGCTTGAATATTCATGTCCTTCTACCAGCAAATGCAAATCTGCATAGTGTTTATGGTGCTCAAACTGATCATTTTCAGCTTGATTGAGGACATTTTCCTGAACAACTAGAAAGACCTTGTCCCCGTCAATCTCATACTTACCGAGTTCGAAAGAATCCTTACGGTGTTGGTAGAGATAGTCGATGGCCTTGTCTAGATTGGGATGGATTCCCTTGTAAAAGGCGATGTTTTTCAAATCGTCAAAAATCATACTGTTTCCTTCGTTTCTGATAGTTACTATTTTTCAGTTCCGAATTATCCTTTCTCTATTTCCCTATAAAAGTGCGGACGGAAGCAAATTCCTTCAGAATTTCATTCCTAATTTTCGAGCCTGTTGCTCTTTCATCGTCAGTCTCAAAAATTCCGTCTAAGATAAGCGTAAATTGCTTATCTTAGATACCACTAAAGCGGGAAATAGTTACCATAAAACGAACCTACTCTAACTAGTATCATGAAAAGAGTTTATTCTTAAGTTTATAAGTGTCTGACAAAACTTCACGAAGTAACTGTATACTCTCCATTTTGTAGACACTTATAACTCTGTATTCTCTTATACTCAATGAAAATCGAAGAACAAACTAGGAAGCTAACCGCAGGCAATACTTAAGTATGGCAAGGTGATGCTGACCTAGTTTGAATTCGATTTTCGCAGAGCATTATCCTTTAACCGCTCCCATAGTAATACCCTGAGTGAAGGATTTTTGGAAGACAAGGAAGACCGTTACGATTGGCACGGCTGCAAGAGCTGCACCTGCCATGATCAAACCATAGTTGGTTGCCATTTCGGCCTGCATGGTCGCAACCCCGAGTGAGATAGTTAAGTTTTGACGTGAAGTCAACATAACCAACTGCATAAAGTAGTCGTTCCAAGTATTGATGAAGGTAAAGATTGCAAGGGCTGCAAATCCTGGTTTCACGATAGGGAAGGCTACGCTCCAGAATGTACGAATCTCACCACAACCGTCGATTTTAGCTGATTCAAGCAATTCAGTTGGGATGTTTTCGCTGAACTGTTTCATGAGGAAGACCCCGAATGGCCATCCGATCAAAGGCAAGATAACTGCCCAAAGAGTATCGTGAATTCCCATGAAGTTGACGATACGTACCAATGGTACAAGGACAACTTGTTTTGGAAGAGCCATAGCAGCGATAAAGACTGCAAAGAGGATGCGTTGGCCATAGAAACGTTTTTTAGCCAATACATATCCTGCTAGAGAAGAGGTTGCACAAACTAGAAACATGGTTACTAGCGAGATAAATACAGAGTTCCACATCCACTGCATAGCAGGGTTTTGCACCATGAGTTGTTGGAAGTTCTCCATGGTTGGCATTTTAGGGAACCACTGTGGCGGAATCATAATGGTATCAGGCTGTGATTTGAAGGCCCCTGTCAAGATCCAGTAGAATGGAAAGATGAACAGCACGGTCAACAAGAGCAAGATAATCGTTGAAATAACAGTGAAAGCTGTTAAAGGTTTCTTTTGTGTAGATTGCATAACTGTCTCCTTTCTTTAGTATTCTACGTCGTTTCCGAGGATCTTGAATTGAGCAAAGCTGACAATGGCAATCATCACGGCCAAGAAGACACCGATAGTATTGGCATAGCCGTATTCTGTCAATTGGAAGGCTTTTTCATAAAGGTAGTACATGAGTGTACTTGTTGAATAGTTTGGACCACCAGAAGTCAACAACTGAATCAAGGCGAAACACTGGAATGAGTTGATGGTTGTGATGATCGCGATGTAAAGAGTTGTTGGAAGGAGGCTAGGCCATTTGATCTTCCAGAACACTTGGAACTCAGTCGCACCGTCAACACGCGCTGCTTCAACAAGTGAATTGTCAATATTTCCCATAGCAGCGATATAAAGGATAATCGGCTGACCAACAGATGTTGTCAAAAGGATAATCATAATCGCTAGCAAAGCCCAGTTTTTGTCACCCAGCCAAGAAATGTTTTGGCTGATGATGTGGCTTGACTTAAGGACAAAGTTTAGAATCCCTGATAGAGGGTCATAGATCCATTTCCATACAACCGTTACGGCAACACTACCTGTAACTACAGGAAGGAAGAAGACGAAACGATAGAAAGAACGGGCAATCGCATTTTGATGATAGGTTTGAGATGCTACAAAGAGCGAGAAGAGAACAACAATCGGAACAGATCCAATAACCAGGATAACGGTATTGATCAAAGACTTGGTAAAGACAGGATCTTTAAACATACGAATGTAGTTATCCAAGCCAACAAACTCAAAGCTGGTCATGGAATAGTTAAAGAAGCTTGTAATGAATCCCATAATCATAGGAGCCAAGACGAAGATCACAAAGAAGAATAATACTGGTGCTAGGAAAGCATAGGAAATCACTGTTTCCCGCATACGAATTTTATTGACTTTCACAGTCGGCACCTCTCTTTCAAATAGAATAGTTTTTGATTTTCTTGAACTGTTTTAAAACCAAAATGAAATTTTTTAAGATTCGCTTATGTAAGAACTTCATTTTAATTTCGTGACAGTTCCTACCATTTCAAACAAAAGTCCCCCTTTTCTTACACCATAGTGCACAGGGAAAAGGGGGGAATCAATCTGACTTAGTGCTTATTGTTTTGTAGCTTTTTTGATGGTTTCGTTAGCTTTTTCAGTGAAGGCTTTCAAAGCATCCGCTGGTTTTTCGTCACCATTTGATACAGATTGCAACATTGGGAACCAAAGAGTTCTCATTTCAGCAAATCCGTTGATTGTGTTATAGTATGGTGAGTAGTATTTAGTCCAGCTGCTGATTGTTTCCATACGTTTGTCATCATAAAGTTTGCCAAATGATGTACGAACTGGGAAGGCACCTGTACGAACAACGTCTTTAGGACCCCATTCTTTGTCATCTGCGATGAATTGAACGAATTTCTTAGCTGCTGCAACTTTCTTGTCGTCTTTGTTGTTAAATACTGCAAATCCGTTTACAAGGTATTCAAGAGATGGTTTACCAGAGTCTGATGGGAATGGTACTTCTACCACATCTACCTTACTTGCTTCCAAGAGTTTAGCTTGGATACCGTTTTGAGCTGGTGCCCAAAGGATTGTGTATGAAGTTTGACCGTTGGCAAAGTTTTGGATGTCTGCTCCACCGTCAAATTGTGAACCATTGTTCAACAAACCGTCTTTGATCCAGCTAGCAGCTTTTTCAAGACCTTTGACGAATTTAGGATCGTCAGTTGTATATTTTGTTACATCTTTATCTGTTACAGAACCGCCATAAAGGTTTGCGATGAAGGCACGTGTTCCTTGGTCTCCCCCTTGACCAGAACTGAACAATGAACCTGGTGTATATCCTTTATCTTTAAGCGCTTTCAAAACTTTTTCAAAGTCATCAGTTGTCCAACCTTCTTTTACAAGATTTGCAACTCCAGCATCTTCCAACATTTTCTTGTTCATAGCCATGTAGAATGGAGCTGAACTGATTGGATACATGTAAGCTTTGTCTCCAGCCTTACTTGCTTGTACGATGTTTTCGTTGTTGACATCTTTGACGAATTCGTCTGTGAAGAGGTCGTTCAACTCAGCCAATTTACCATTTTTACCGTATTGGATGATACGCCCTGGTGCGTCAAAGAGTACGTCTGGCGCTGTTCCTGCTTCGATGGCTGTTGTGATCTTTTCAGGACCTGACTTGAAGTCGATGGTTTCCAATTTCACTTTTACATCTGGATTTGCTTTTTCAAAAGCTTCGATGATTGATTTTTCATAAGTTCCAACACCGTCACCAGTTTTTTCTTGTGTGAAGACTGGGAATGCCCACCAAGTGATTTCTGTTTTTCCGCTATCGCTACCAGAATTTGCAGCATCTTTACTTCCACCAGAGTTACCACAAGCAGCAAGGCCAAGAATCGCAGCACCTGCAAGTACTGTACAAGCTAGTTTTCTAAATTTCATTTGTATTCTCCTAATTTATAAGCGTATCCATATTGGATAATGAGCAAGTTTATATTTGTATACGTTTTCATTTTGTCCGACGCATCAACCACTCTCCTCTGTTTTGAGATTGTGTTATTTAAGACCGGCAACAAAGCGCTCCGTAATCTCTTTTGGTCTAGTAATAGCTCCACCAACAACGATGCCTCGCACCCCATATTCAAGGATTTGTTTGGCTTGTTCAGGTGTATGAATTTTCCCTTCAGCGATGACATCCACTCCTGCTTCACAAAGTTTTTTGATCAGTTCAAAGTCTGGACCATCTACTTTGGGACTATAAGAAGTGTAACCTGATAGGGTTGTTCCTACAAAATCAATCCCTGATTCGACTGCTGCTATTCCTTCTTCAAAAGTGCTAGTATCAGCCATTAAGAGTTGATGTGGATACTTTTCTTTGACTTGTCGGATAAAGTCCTGAATTTCCAAACCGTCGTAACGTTCACGTTTGGTACAATCCAGAGCAATGACCTCGATGTCTAGTTCAGCCAACTCATCAACTTCTTTCATAGTAGCTGTAATGAAGGGCTCCTGTGGCGGATAGTCACGTTTGATGATCCCGATAATCGGGAGTTTCGTAACCTCCTTGATCTCCTTGATATCACGAACACTGTTTGCTCGGATACCGACTGCTCCACCTTGCTCAGCCGCTTTGACTAGCAAGGGGATAACCCCTCCCGCTTCTGTATAAAGCGGTTCGTTAGGAAGTGCCTGGCAAGAGACAATGATTCCATCTTTGATTTGTTCAATCAAGGCTTCTTTGCTGATCTGTGGCATCCTCTTTCCTCCCTTTCTTGTTCTTATGGGCTTATTATATATTATTTGTTAAGCGCTTTCAATAGCTTGTGGTAGAATAGATTTCAGTTTCAAAAGTATTTTATAGAACAGACTATCCTGAAAGTAGTTTCAGACATCTTATGATTTCGAATCAACCTGAATGTCATCAAAAAAGATAGCAGGCTTGAAAACCTGCTATCTCTTCTGAGACTTGCTATAATAGCTTTTGCTTATTATTCTTTTCTCTTCTTTCCAAACGCAAAGAGTGATAAAAGTACGCCTGCAAGTCCAAGGGAAAGCAGTGAACTTGTTTCCTTGCTTCCCGTATTTGGAAGTTCATCTTGTTTAGCTGCTGGAGCTTGATAGGTCACATCTTGTCCTAGAGATAGTTTATTGTCTGCAGCTGCCAATACTAGATTGGTTTCTCCCTTGTACTCTGGCACTTCATGGATTGCTGCCTCAGCGCCATTGACACCACCCTTATACTCTGGCAGGTCATTTGAAGCTGCCAAGACAAAGTTAGCACCTCCGCTATATTCAGGAAGCTCATTTGAAGCTGCTTGAACTGCATTGACACCACCCTTGAACTCTGGAATCTCATGGACTGCTGCCTCAACAGCATTAACGCCTCCTGCGAATTCCGGTTTTTCTACCGTTGGAGCTGGTTCTTCACCTACCGTTGCCAATGGACCAGTGTACTCTGGTATCTCTGCCACAGCGGCTTCTTCTGCATTAACGCCTCCTGTGAATTCCGGTTTTTCTACCATTGGAGCTGGCTCT
>NZ_JALDTU010000004.1:79129-170482 GCF_023109005.1 Streptococcus oralis
TCTCCTACTGTTGCTAATGAGCCTGTGTACTCTGGTATCTCTGCCACAGCGGCTTCTCCTGCATTAACGCCTCCTGTGAATTCCGGTTTTTCTACCGTTGGAGCTGGCTCTTCTCCTACTGTTGCTAATGAGCCTGTGTACTCTGGTATCTCTGCCACAGCGGCTTCTCCTGCATTAACGCCTCCTGTAAACTCTGGAACCTCATGGATAGCAGCTTCACTGCCATTAATACCATCGCTTAGTTTGGAGCCAGCTAAAGAAACTGGTAAATTGTGCATGCTTTCAATTGCACCCTCAGCTAGACCTGTAATCCTTTGACCCATATCTTCTGGATCCACTGTAAATAAGAGAGTCTTTGTATCGTACTGGGTCATGAAGGTTGCTGTTTTACCATTTGCCAACTGAAGGGTTGGGGCCTTGTTCACCAATACTTCCGAATCGAACTCCATGGCAATGATACCTGGCCATTTTTGGATAGCATATTTTACTTTTGCTTCTTTAGGAGAAATTCTTTCCTTAGTCAAGAAATCCCAGTTAAATTTCTTGAAGGAAAGTGTGTACGGAACTCCTCCAGGAGCATGGTGTTCATATAAAAGTCCAAATTCATCTGGCCCGATTTGTTGAAGTGAGTTATAAGCATACTCACCTTCTTGAATCAAATGGTGGTGCAACCAAGTTAACTGGCCATCTTCTTCAACACGAGCCACTCGAATATAACCATTTTTACGACCAGGACCGTTCGCATTTGCCAAGAGAATATACTCTTTACCATTTTGAACCGTATGAGTCGCAGCCATTTGAACATAAACATCTGGTACATCGTAGCGTTCAACGTTATTGTCCCAAGTTAGACCACCATCATGACTGGTTGCAACCTGTAGATCACCTGTCAAACCACGCATAAATAGTTTGAGATCCCCATTGTTCAACTGAACAACTGAAGCCTCGGTATTTTGAGCATAATAATTATTCATGGTACTTGAATCAACCACTGTACCATCATAAAGTGTACGATTGTCGTTGACACCACCACCCATATGCCATGTCTTACCATGGTCGTCTGAGTAGATGATTCGAGATGATTGAGAACCATTGAGGTGGTTAGTCCGATTGGTTGTATAGACAGGAACGACGATTCGACCTTTATGCGGTCCAGTACGAAGGGTTATCCCCACTCCAGGACCTACGCCTAGGAATTTCATCCAATCGGCTTTGACCATCGGAGTAATATCTTGAGGAGCAGACCAGGTCTTCCCGTCGTCATCACTGTAAGACATCCATAGGTAGCTATCCTTGGCAATTCTAAATGGAGAAGTTTTGTTTGTGGTGAAGTAGATATTGCCTAGTAGCTGGTCACCCTTGTATAGATCACCCTTGTCGCTGTATGCTGGTTTAACAGGATCTACAACAACGCGATAGTCTGTTGCCTTGCCATCTGGAGTGTAAACTGTACCATTTTCTCGAATAGTATAAGCTCCCTGTTCACCTTCTCGATAGAGGAGTTGATAGGTTTTACCATTGATTTCTTTGTAAGCTTCTTCTTTTTGCGAAGACATTCCAAAGATCCCTTTTCCTTCTGGGAACATGTCATAAATGGCAAAGATGCGTTTGGTTTCAGGATCTTGAGTCAAGGTCATATCGATATTCACTGGTGAACCGATTGATGGGTCAGAAGCTCTTGGATTGTCACGTAAGTTGGTAATGGTTACTCGATCTCCCCAAGTTTTACCATTATCTTCACTGCGTCTAATGACCATACCGATATCACCCCAGTCACTCGAATGGAGACGGCGTTCATCTGCACCTGCAATCAGCGTTCCTTTATCAGTCTTGAGAAGAGCTGGAATACGATAACTCTTGATGCCATCTTTGTTTGGTTGGTTATGCATTCCCCCTTTAAAGACATCTTCTTTCTCTGAGATTTTCGCGCCCTCAGGAAGTTTCTTTTCTAAATCACCTCTTTCAAATAGTTGACTCCGTGTTTGAACTTCATCTGGGCTTAAAGCACGATCATAAACGGTTAGGTTTCGAACTTGTAGGTTTGATGCCCAAACTGTTTTATTGCCCCGTTTGGTTGCTCCAAGTTGAGCTTGATTAACATCTGGCATATCTTTGATGAAGTTACCAGATTTGAGACTGGTTCGAGATAAGACACCGTTCACATAGAGACGAACTCGACCATGAGGTAACTCTGCTGTCGGTTGTTCGACAGTAAAGGTCACGGAATTCCATTGTCCAGGGCGAACTTTCAAAGGAGCATCTGTATACTTATCATAGAACTGCTCTCCGTTAGCGCCACGCCCTTCAATAAGAGCTGTATTATCAAGGACCGACATAGTAAAGTACTCATTTTCCTTGGTGTCACTGGATACAGAGAAGAGATTGTAAAAGCGTGGAGCCTTAGCATCTGATTTGAACTCCATGTGAACTGTAGCATTTTGAAGTTTCTTTAGTTTGTCTAGTTCACTTGATAAATCGACTCTCTGACCATTTGCTGCATTGGTTTCAACATCTTCTTTTTCAAGGACAGGATTAGCATTTTTTAAATCTCTTGAGTAATAGTCACGAGGAATAGCTCCCTGATCCTCTGATTCCTCTTCCTTATTTGCTTCTTCTGCAGGGGTTTCCGTAGAGGATGGGGTTTCTGATTCTGCACTCTCATTTTTTTTCAAATGATCTTGGTCCACCTCAACGCCATTGTCTTGAGTTGCTGCCAATTTACCAGCCAAATCCTTATCCAAATGTTCAAGATCACCAAAAGACACTTCTTTTGGTAACTCTGATAATCCTTGCCCTTGACCAGATTCGACTGTTTCTGTACTAGCACCTGCTGCATTGGCTTGCTCTTGAGCTAAGACTGGATTTACTCCAAATACTACTGTACCAATCACTACTGATGCTGCTCCGATTGCAAATTTTCGAATTCCGTATCGCTGTTTCCGATGTAAAGAGTTGTAATTCATGTTTGTCCTTTCATTTTTCATAAAATAAAGCGCTTTCTTTTTTCTTTAAAAATTTTTATTGGCTCATAAGAGACAAGATTTAACAAGAAAGTAACAACTAAATGAGAGCTCCCAATCCTCTCCCATTTCTGCTGAGCCATTCTTTAAGCGCCCAGCAGCATTTTTCCTCCTTTCACAAGTGATTTTTCCTTTATTATACAATAAAGTCTTATATTTATATCTATGTTCTCACTGAATAGATTTTACTTTTAAGAATATTTTAATATTTTAAATTTTCTAAAAGTACTTTCAGGTTTTGGACATAAAAAGAGAGCTCCTGGGCTCTCTCATTCATTATCTTGCGTACTTAAAAGGAATCTCACTACCACAGAGCCAGTTATAAACTTGGTCATTGACAAAAACATTCATGGCTTCGTGGGCATACTCAGGCATGATGCGATAGGACTTGTCACAGGTCAGACGATTGTAAATCGCAAACTGGGTAATGGGATAGCAAACATCGTCATCCAAGCCCGTAATCATCTTGACCTCACCTTGAATGCGATGGGCAAGATTTTTCACATCGATATAGGCAAGAGTCGCCATGATTTCCTCCTCTGTTTCATGGAAGGGGTCGTGGAACTTGAAATATCGGAAGAGTTCATCATAGGCTTCACTGGTATTGCCAATCTCAAGCACTCGTCTAAAGTCTGACAAGAAAGGATAGATGGCAACTGTTTTCTGAATCCGAGGATTGAGCGCTGCTGCAACTAGGGCTAAAGCTCCTCCTTGTGAGGCACCATAGCTTGAAAGTCTTTCCTCATCTACCTGTGGCAGACTAGCAACAATTTCGATTAACTGGTAAATATCCAGATAGACATCCTTATAAAAGAGCTGGTCTCGACCTTCCACAGCACCACGGATGATATGCCCCTTAACAGTATTTCCTAACGGAGAGCGCAAACCATCTTGCGAATAACCTGACTGGCCTCGAACGTCCATAGAAACAACACCGTAACCAGCCACAGTATAGGCTAGCATGTCAGCCCAATCCCAACCACGTCCCATGTACCCATGGAAATGGAAGATTAGCGGAACCTTCTCCTCAGTCTTTGGAAGGACGATTCGTGCATAGACCTTGCCTTCATTAGTTCCTTCAAAGGTCAGCTCATAACACTTGACTTGAGGAATATGAAAATCCCTTTCCTCCAACTGGTAGGCAGGGAGGACTGAAACTTTTTTGACCTCTTCATCCCAAAAAGCATCAAAGTCTTCTGGAACCTCATCCCTTCCTTTATAAGTCTTGATTTCTTCTAATAAAGCTGGATGTTTCATAGCATGCTCCTTTTGATTTGTAATCGCTATCATAACTCTAGCATATCTGGGAAAGCAATGCAAGAAAGAAGGGTAATACTCTTCGAAAATCAAATTCAAACTACGTCAGCTTCGCCTTGCCGTACTCAAGTACAGCCTGCAGCTAGCTTCCTAGTTTGCTCTTTGATTTTCATTGAGTATAAACAGAAAGTGATTTTAGATTCTCCTCCCTCAAACCGATCGTCTGAAAGTAGTTTTAAAATCTTAAACTTCTAATCTTCCGTTTTACATATGATCCTTTACAGCAACTGCTACCATTTTGGCTTTGGCACGGACTTTAGTAGCCACTGTCATCTCCATAGCAATAATTGCTTTTCTTTCCCCTAATTCCTCCAGAGTAGAAGTAACCACAATTTCATCTTCAATTGGACTAGGACTAAGGTAATCAATCTCCAAGCGAGCTGTAATAAAACGTCCTATCACAGTAGATTCCGTCAGTTCCAACCCTTTTTGATGATGGGCAAACCAAGCTGCTGAGGCCGTGCCATGGCAATCAAAAATAGTCGCTATCATTCCTCCAAAGACATTTGATGGAACTCCACCAGTATAAGCATTTTCAAGCTTTATCCGACTAATACAACTCTTTCCATCTATACTTGGATAGGTTTTTAAATGTAAGCCTAAATCATTCTTGAGACCACATCCCCAACAATGCTGAAATCGTTCTCCATACCTATCTTGGATAGCAATCGTTCTTGTTTCTAACATTCTTTTCACTCCTCTTTACTCAGATGGGGTCATTATATCAAGCTTCAGTCAAAGAGTAAATAGGCTTGGAGACTAATATCTTTTTATCACTCGACTAAGTTTGATTTATAGCCGACCATTTTATAAAAATAAAAAGAGCGTTTCCGCTCTCTGTGTATCAATAGGTGCTAGCTCCTTTCTCTAGTTTGACGGTTTGGAATTTCTTTTGGTAGGTTACTTTAATAGTCATGTGAGAGTCCTCGTTTCTTTTTGATGACTCTAGTATAAGATCCAAACCTAAAATCTAGCTTATAGATTCCTTAGAAAAGGCTTAATCTAGATGTTCTCTCTTTTCTAGGTGGAGAGCAATCATCCGCCATTCTGGATCCTCTTTCCAACCTTCTATCGAACTAATGTAGCTGGCAACCTTCCTGGCTTCTTCTAAAATCGGAAAGTCTTCGATAATATCCGCCACTTGAAACTCTGGAAGACCTGACTGTCTGGTTCCAAAAATCTCACCCGATCCGCGCATTTTCAAATCTTCCTCAGCAAGGACAAATCCATTATTGGTTTCTGTCATGATGCGCATGCGGTCCTTCCCAGAGTCCGTCTTGGGATTAGCCACAAGAACAGCATAAGACTGCTTGTCTCCCCGACCGACACGACCTCTGAGCTGATGAAGCTGGCTGATACCGAACCGATCAGCATCCATGATAATCATGACGGTCGCATTTGGAACATTGACCCCAACCTCGATAACAGTTGTAGATACTAGAATATCCGTTTTTCTCTCTTTGAAATCCTGCATGATCTGGTCTTTTTCATCACTCTTCATTTTACCATGTAGAAGAGCTACTTCAGCCTTGCCGGCAAAATGAGCTGTCAACTCCTCAGATAAGGCAATGGCATTTTTCAGATCCAGAGCTTCTGATTCTTCAATCAAGGGAGAGATGACGTATGCTTGAGAACCTTTTTGAATTTCTCCTTCTAACCAAGTCAGCACCTGAGGCAGTTGCTCATGTTTGATCCAACGTGTCACAATGGGTTTCCGACCCGCAGGCATCTGGTCGATAATGGAAACATCCATATCGCCAAAGGCTGTGATAGCCAATGTTCGCGGAATGGGCGTCGCCGTCATCATGAGAACGTCTGGGTTGTCGCCTTTTTCCCGTAAAATCCGCCTTTGTCCCACACCAAAACGGTGCTGCTCATCGATGATAATCAAACCAAGGCGAACATAATCAACCCCATCTTGTATCAGAGCGTGGGTTCCGATAATCAAATCAGCCTCACCCTTCGCTATGGTCTCCAAGACTTCTCTTTTTTCTGCAGCTTTCAAGGATCCTGTCAAGAGAGCGAGTTTCAAGTCTGGAAAGAGACTCTGTAGACTTTCAAAGTGTTGCTCCGCAAGGATTTCGGTCGGTACCATGAGAGCCGCTTGGTAGCCAGCCGTCACTGCAGCAAACATGGCCAAGCCAGCGACTACCGTTTTCCCGCTCCCCACATCTCCTTGCAGGAGACGATTCATGTGGTGGTCGGACTTCATGTCGGTCAAAATTTCCCGCAAACTTTTTTCCTGAGCTGGGGTTAAGGCAAAAGGAAGATTTTCCTTAACAGCCGTCACTTTTTCCTGAGACCAGTTCAGAATCAGACCGCTTCCCTGAACTCTATTTTCAGACTTGAGCGTCTGCAACTGCATTTGGAAGTAAAAGAGTTCCTCAAACTTGATACGACGAAGGGCCTGCTTGTATTCTGCCAAATCCTTAGGAAAATGCATAGCGCGAACAGCCTGGCAACGGGACATGAGTTTGTATTTATCAAGTAAAGACTGGGGAAGATTTTCCTCTATCAAGAGGTCCAACCCCTGATCAAAGGCCGTTTTGATGACCTTAACTAGACTGGCCTGACTGATTCCCTGAGCCAGACGATAGACAGGCTGGAGGTCATCTTCCACCTGAGCTAGAACCTTCATCCCAGTCAGACTAGCCTTGGCACGGTCCCACTTCCCAAAAACAGCAAGGGTTGCTCCCAACTCTATCTTGTCTGCTAGATAGGGCTGGTTAAAGAAGTTCACCGCAAAAACGACTTCTCCCTGTTTGAGACTAAAGCGTAGACGATTACGCTTAAAACCATAATACTGTACACTAGCAGGTGTCACGACTTGACCAGACAGAACCGCCTTTTCGCCATCTTCCAGATCTAGGACCTGCTTGGTTTTGAAATCTTCATAACGGAAAGGAAAGTAGAGCAAGAGGTCTTGCAAGTTTTCAATTCCTAGTTTGGCGTATTTCTCTGCTGACTTTGGTCCCACGCCAGGCAAGACATGCAAGGGTTGATGTAGATTCATGCTCCACTCCTTTCTTTTTTAATAATATTCTCGAGGAATGCGATCGCTGAGGAGACAAACGACCTCATAGTTAATAGTTCCACGGTAGGCCGCTACCTGAGTAGCTGTGATTTCCTTGTCCCCGTTAGTGCCGATTAGGGTTACTTTTGTTCCGAGCGGATAAATCTTAGGCAAGCGAATGGTGATTTGGTCCATAGAAACCCGTCCGACGATTGGGCAAGCTTGTCCATCTACTAAAACAGAGAAATTCTGCATGTCTCGTGTCCAACCATCCGCATAGCCGATTGGCACGGTCGCGATGACTTGCTCGCTATCCGCCTGATAGGTGGCTCCATAGCCCATGCAAGCTCCAGCTGGCACTGTCTTGACATGGACCAGAGCAGACTCCAAACTCAAGGCTGGTGTCAAGTCATAAGGCAAGTCTAAGACATCTCCACTTGGATTGAGACCATACATGGAATCTCCCATACGGACCGCATTGAAAATAGTTTCAGCATGCCAGAGGGTCGTTGCCGAGTTGCTGGCATGAACCAGCTCTGGAACATCCTTCATACTTGCCAAAATAGCTTTAAAGCGTTCTAACTGGGCATTAAAATAAGTATCTGATTCCTCATCTGCAGTAGCAAAGTGGGTAAAAATCCCCTCAACACGCGCACCATGTTGTTTGAGCAAGTCTTGAGCCAGATCAGCTTCACTGGCCTCTCTAAAACCAATTCGTCCCATTCCTGAATCAATCTTGAGATGGACAGTCAAGTCAGTTAAATCTGCTTCCTTGTCTAACAGCGCTTGAATCCACTCCAACCCAGCCACTGTCAAGGTGATGTCGTATTCTTTAGCTAGGGAAACAGCTTCGATTTCAGAAACTCCTAAAATGAGGATTTTCTTGCTGAGGCCAGCCTGACGAAGTTCAATAGCTTCATCAATATTGGAAACACAAAATCCATCAACATCATTTTGAATAGCCTTGGCAACGGCAACAGCCCCATGACCATAGGCATTAGCCTTGACTACTGCAAATTTGAGCGTACCATTAGGGATATGACTTCCCATTTGTTGTATATTTTGTCGAATGGCTCCCAGATATATCAGAGCCTTGGTTGGTCTATGTGGACTAGCTTTCATGATTTTCCTCCAAAATGACACTGGCTGTCACAAACTGATCTGTATGGCTGATAGATAGCCAAATTTTTCCTGAAAATGGGGACTGACTAAAATAAGGAGCCCCTCGTTCATTGTTCAAAACTTCCAAATCCTGAAAGGTCAGTTTTCCAATGCCAGTTCCCATAGCCTTGGAAAAGGCCTCCTTAGCCGACCAACGACCTGCCAAGTATTCGATCTGTCTGCGCCCTTTGAGACTGGTAAAACGCTCCATTTCTTTAGGGGTCAGCACACGCTTGGCAAAGCCCTCACGTCGTGTAACTGCATTTTCTATCGAAGCCAATTCTTCGATGTCAATTCCGTATCCAACTATCATACTCACAAAAGGAGCTGAGATTCCCCCAACTCCATCCTTTTCACTTATTTTGTTAAGGTAGTATAAATTTCTTCTACCAAGGCTACTGTATTTTCCCAACCTAGACAAGGGTCGGTTATGGAGCAACCAAAGACCTCTGGTTGATTTTGGCGACCATCTGCTAGGTAAGATTCGATCATAAAGCCTCGAACCGTCTTTTTAATCTTTTCATTCCAGTCACGATTCAGCAAGGCTTGACGAACAATGCGAATTTGTTCCATATACTGCTTGCCTGAATTGTCATGATTGGTATCGATGATAATGAAGGGATTTTCAAGTCCCATAGTCTCATAGCGATTGATGGCATTTAAGAGGGTTTCATAGTAGAAGTTGGGTTCATTTTTACCATATTCGTTCATGGCGCCACGAAGGATAACGTGGGCCAAAGGATTTCCTGAAGTTTCCACTTCTTGCCCATGGTAAAGGAAGGTTTGCTTGTTTTGAGCCGCATAGATGGCATTAAACATGACCCCGAGATTTCCAGATGTTGGATTTTTCATCCCAACTGGAGCATCAATCCCAGACGCTACAAAGCGGTGTTCCTGGTCTTCCACCGAACGAGCCCCAACAGCATGGTAGCTGACCAGGTCATCAACCAAAACGAGATTTGACGGATAAAGCATCTCATCAGCTGTTGTCAATCCAGTTTCGGTAATCACACGGTAGTGCAGCTGACGAACAGCCTGCAAGCCGTTAATCAGGCTTGGAGCTTTTGAAGTATCCGGCTGATGAACCAAACCCTTATAGCCATCTCCATTGGTACGAGGTTTAGCCGTATAGACACGCATCACGATAAAGATTTTATCCGCAACTTTTTTCTGCAAGTCTGCTAAGCGACGAGCATATTCGAGCACAGCTTCTTCATTGTCCGAAGAGCAAGGCCCAATCACCAAAAGGATTCGGTCGTCCTCACCTGAGATGATAGCTGCCAACTCTCTATCACGGGCTTCTTTTTTTCGCAATGCTTCAGCTGACAACTGGGTCGCAGCCTTGATTGCTTCAATATCAATTTCTTGACCTTTTTCGATAAATGCCATCTTACTCTCCTAGCGTTTGGTAAATTTCGCGAACAAGTGCCTCTGTGTTGTCCCATCCGAGACACGGATCTGTAATGGACTTACCAAAAACTTCGGGTTCATTTTGACGTCCATCTTCTAGATAGGACTCAATCATAAAACCACGAACGTATTTCTTGATTTTCTCATTCCAGTCACGGTTAATCAAGGTCTGACGAACGATACGGATTTGCTCCATATACTGCTTGCCTGAATTGTCATGATTGGTATCGATGATGATAAAGGGATTTTCCAAGCCCATCTTTTCATACTGGGCAATGGTATCTATCAAATTGTCATAGTAGTAGTTAGGAATATTCTTACCATATTCATTCAAGGCACCACGAAGAATGGCATGGGACAATGGATTCCCTGTTGTTTCCACCTCTTTACCGAGGAAGAGGAAACTCTGCTTATTTTGCGCTGCGTAAATCCCGTTAAACATAACATTGAGATTTCCAGATGTTGGATTTTTAAATCCTGTTGAAAAATCTGCTCCACTCGCTACAAAACGGTGCTGTTGATCCTCTACAGAACGAGCTCCAACAGCCATATAAGAAATCAAATCATCCACCAACGGAAGATTTTCAGGATAAAGCATCTCATCCGCTGTTGTCATTCCCGTCTCAGTAATCACGCGGTAATGGAGCTGGCGAACAGCCTTGATCCCATTGATCAAACTAGGTGCTTCTTTAGCATTTGGTTGATGAATCAAGCCCTTATAGCCATCTCCATTGGTACGAGGTTTAGCCGTATAGACTCGCATGACCATAAAAATGCGGTCTTTGACCTCTTCTTGCAAAGCAGATAGACGCTTGGCATACTCGAGAACCGCCTCTTCATTATCAGATGAACATGGTCCTATCACCAAGAGAATACGCTGGTCTTCCCCACGGATGATGGCTTCCAATTCCTGATCACGTTGGTTTTTTCTCGCAAGAGCCGCCCCCTCTAATTTAGACAAGGCTCGAACTTCTTCAATGTTAATTTTAGGACTTTTAGCTGTAAATACCATGATTCATCTCCTTATAAAGCAAACGGACACCAAGCAAAAAATGATTTTTACCAGGTATCCGCCTGTATCTTATCTCATATTATTGTCTCTTACCATGACAGTTCTTGAATTTCTTACCAGATCCACATGGGCATTGATCATTTCGTCCGACTTGGCTCAAGTCCACATCTTTTGGAAGCTGAGTCTGCTGCGCTGCGATATTTCGAGTCGCAGTTGTACTGATATTGTGTTCAGTTTGAGGACGTTCCTGTTCGTGGATTTGTGCTTTCATCATCAAGCGGGTCACATCAAATTCAATTGATCCAATCATGTCATTAAACATGCGGAAACCTTCTGCTTGATATTCTACGACAGGATTGTTTTGGGCATATCCACGAAGACCAACAGCATTTCGCAACTGGTCAAGAGCATCGATATGGTCTGTCCACTTGTTGTCTACAACACGTAGGATCAAGACCTTCTGGAACTCTTTCACTGCTTCTTCATCACGAAGTTTGGCAACTTGGCTATCATAAACCTTCAATGCACGTTGATAAAGCTCATCTTTGATGGCCTGATCTGACAGACCTGCAAAATCTGAACGGCTAATTGAATCTTCTGGAAGTAAGTTATATTTAGCAAAGTTCAGGATTGCTTCCAGTTTTTCATCTTCCTTAGAGCGTGCATGTGCATCTACGATACGTCCAATGGTACGGCGGATCATAGCATGGATTTCTGGTGCCAAGTCACGATCTGCAGTAATGACATCATAACGTTGTGCATAGATGATTTCACGTTGTTCACGCATAACATCATCGTATTGAAGGACTTGCTTACGAGTGTCGTAGTTGTTTCCTTCGACACGTTTTTGAGCTGCTTCAACTTGACGCGTTAACATGCGAGATTCGATGGCTTCATCAGACATGTTAAGACGTTCAAAGACACCTTTCAAACGTTCTGAACCGAAACGTTTCATCAAATCATCTTCAAGAGACAAGTAGAATTGTGACTCACCTGGGTCCCCTTGACGCCCTGAACGTCCACGAAGCTGATTATCAATACGGCGACTTTCGTGACGTTCTGTACCAATGACACAAAGTCCACCAAGTTCACGAACCCCTTCGCCAAGCTTGATATCGGTACCACGACCGGCCATGTTAGTTGCGATAGTAACTGCGCCACGCTGACCAGCGTTCATGATGATTTGCGCTTCTCTGTAGTGGTTCTTCGCATTCAAGACTTCGTGAGGAACACCTGCCTCTACCAGTTTCTTAGAAAGAAAGTCACTCGTTTCAACTGCAACTGTACCTACCAAGACCGGCTGACCTTTTTGGTGACGAGCTTTTACATCCTCAACTACAGCCTTAAACTTCGCATCAAGACTTGCATAGAGAAGGTCTGAGTGGTCGATACGTTGGATTGGACGGTTGGTTGGGATTGGGATAACACGAATGTTGTAAATTTCGCGGAATTCTTCTTCTTCTGTTTTACCAGTACCTGTCATACCTGCCAATTTCTTATACATACGGAAGAGGTTTTGGTAGGTGATAGAAGCTGAAGTCTTAGTCTCATCTTGGATTGGCACACCCTCTTTTGCTTCGATCGCTTGGTGCAAGCCGTCAGAGTAACGACGACCTTCCATGGTACGACCTGTAAATTGGTCGACGATCAAGATTTCTTGTTCTTCACTAACCACATAGTCGATATCAAGAATCATGATATAGTTGGCACGAAGGGCATTATCGATAAAGTGGGTAAGAGCTACGTTTTCGACATCATAGAGATTTTCCAGTTTGAAATAGCTCTCAGCCTTGTCAATCCCAGAATCAGACAAACCAATCGTCTTAGACTGAATGTCAATAATATAGTCATCCTTGTCCAAAGACTTCACAAAATGATCCGCCATATGGTAGAGTTGGCTAGTCTCAACTGCATTGGCACCTGAAACGATCAAAGGAGTACGGGCTTCATCGATCAAGATCGAGTCAACCTCATCGACCAAGGCATAGTTAAGCGGACGCTGTACCATGTTTTCTGCACGAACGACCATATTGTCACGAAGGTAGTCGAAACCAATCTCTGAGTTGGTCGAGTAGGTAATATCACAGAGATACGCTTCTTTTTTCTCCATTGGAGATTTGGCTGCTAAGTTGATCCCTACTGACAGACCGAGCCATGAGTACAACTCACCCATCTCAGTCGCGTCACGTTCTGTTAGGTATTCATTGACTGTAACTACGTGAACCCCTTTACCTGCAAGGGCATTGAGGTACACCGGCATGGTCGCCGTCAAGGTTTTCCCTTCACCAGTACGCATCTCTGGAACATCACCATGGTGAAGAACAATCCCACCCATGACCTGAACTTTATAAGGGAAAAGTCCAAGGACACGTTTTGCTGCTTCACGGACTACCGCAAAAGCCTCATATAACAGCGAATCAAGTGATTCCCCCTTATTGTAGCGTTCTTTAAATTCGTCAGTTTTTGCTTTTAGTTCTTCGTCCGACATTGCGGCCATTTGGCTCTCATAGTTAAGAACCTTATCAGCCATCTTTTCTAGACGACGAAGTTCTCCTTTATCATTTTCGATAATTGTTTTTAAAATATTAGCCATGATTTTCCTTACTTTAGATTCTGAATATTTTAGAATGTTCTTTTCATTTTAGCATATTTACTATTATTTTTCAAGAAAGAATCCTTGTTTTACAAGGGGAAAAAAGGGCTAGAAGCTAGTCTAGTCCATCATTATTTTATGTTTAATTTCCTAAAAACACTGGCAATATACCAAAAGACCAAAAGAGATTAATCCAGAAGGCCAAGCAAAAGATGATACCAAAGATGAGAAGACTGATTTTTTTAATCAGCACCGAGTATAGGATAGATAAAACACCAAAGACCACGAAGAGTTTTTTCATAACGAAATAATATACTGAAACTCCTCCTATTTGCCAATCCCAAGGAAGAAAAAATATGAGGAACCAGAGAAAGCAAATCGTAAGGATATATCTCTTGTAGTGCGCTTCAAGAAAGGCTTTTGTTTTCTCCATAGCAAACCTCCATTTTAGTCACCGTCTCTTCCTTTTTATTATACCAAAAAACCTGGAAAAAGCTTTCCAGGTTCGGGTTTGAAATCACTAGTCATACTAGAGAAATTCCTTTATTCATAGACTGATTCACTTTATTGACTTGATGAAGATGTTCCAAAATCGACCTTAGGAACTGTCTTGGCTTCTTCTGTTTCTTTAAAGGTTTCAGCTTCTTTAAAGTTCATCATATTCGCAAAAAGCACGGTTGGAAAACTTCTCAGTTTTTGATTGTACTCGGCTGCGACCTTGTTATAATCCTTACGTGCTACAAAGATGCGGTTTTCACTTCCTGAAAGTTCCACCATTAGTTGCTCAACATTTTGATTGCTCTTGAGTTCTGGATAATTCTCCGTCAAGGAAATCAAGCGAGAAAGAGCAGAGCTCAATTCTCCCTGAGCTTTTTGGTTCTCTTCTGATGTCACTGAACTACTTCCAATTTTAGCTCTAGCATCAGCAATCTTGGTAAAGACTTCGGTTTCATGATTCATTTGTCCTTTAACGGACTCGACCAAGTTACCAATCAAATCCGAACGACGTTGGAGGGCTGTCGAGACATCGGCCTGAGCTTGCTCCACTTTAGTCTGTTCACCAACCAGACCATTATAGGTCGTCACTGCGGAACAACTTCCCAGAACTAGTAGTCCAAAGAAAATCGCCACTATTGAGAGAATTACTTTATTTTGTTTCATATCAAAACCTTAACACTTTCTTTTATCAACTTTTCTGAGAAAATACTCAGATTTTTAAATCAATTTCCCAAAGTTTTTTTATTTTTAAATTAGGAGTGAACTGTTGCAAAGGAGTCACCTTACTGCATGGAGAAATTAGTTTGAGTAATATATGATCACTCACCAATCATCAGATGAACCGCCACCATCAAAGCCACCACCGTCCCAGCCTCCAGATGAGTCGGAGCCTGAGTCGGACCAAGAGGATCCTGAATCTGATGAGTCGCCGCTCCACCAGCCACCGCCAGAATCATCGCCATGTGAACCGCCACCACGACCTCCAGATATAAATCCGATGATCATCACGATGAAGTAAATAAGAATTCCAAATCCGATAACTCCGTCACTCGAACTGCTTTTTCGATGACGTCTCGAAGAACTGCTCTCACCAGCATACCTTTCAAGTTCCCTTAAGCGACTAGAATTAGTAGCATAGTCGTAACTACTTCTAGAACTTGAAGAAGTCGTACTCGATCCACTATAGAACATGTAGTTGAGATTATTGACTATTGAGAGAACACCCTTGTTATAGTCACCATTTTTAAAGTAAGGACGTGCTGTTGTCAAGAACCTGTGAGTCTGATAGTCAGTGATCTTACTGGCCACATTATTACTGGTTTCAATCCGTGATTTTCTATCTTGGACTGCTACCACAATCAAGACACCATGATTGTCTCCCGAGTAGCCAATCTTCCAAGCTCTAGCTGTTTCATTGGCTACAGTCTCGATTGTTTCTCCATTTAGGCTTTTCACAACGTAAACACCCATCTGGAATTTTTCTGATTTTTTACTATTGACATTATTCAATTCTCGAATTTGACTTATAGTCTCATCCGTTAGATAGTGATCCGGGTCATAGATCCCGTACTCAGGTTTTTCAGGTGCTGTGAATGCTGACAAGAAGAGAAAGACCATCAGCAACCCAAGCAAGCGAACCAACAAACTATGTTTAAATAATCTGCTTCTTTTCATAATAACCTCCCTGATAAAGGAAAATTGATTTAAGGAATTATAGCATTTTGATTTTTACAAAGAAAGTACATTTTCATTACAAATAGATTACAAAATCTAGGAAAATAATTGAATTTTGATGACAGATTTTGTCTCCAATTTGATAAAACTTTTACTCCTTTTATAGAAAAAAGAAGACCTCATAGCCTTCTTTTAGTTTATTTTTGTGTAAAAACAAGCAAGACTTACTTGCGTTTTCTTGCAATCAGATGAATCGGTGTTCCTTCAAAGACGAAGGCCTTGCGGATTTGATTTTCCAAGAAACGCAGGTAAGAGAAGTGCATGAGTTCTTCTTCATTGACAAAGATGACAAAGGTTGGTGGCTTGGTTGCCACTTGGGTCGCATAGAAAATCTTGAGGCGTTTTCCTTTGTCTGTCGGTGTCGGATTGATAGCAATGGCATCCATAATGACATCATTCAAGACCGCTGATGGGATACGGGTGTTTTGACTTTCACTGATTTGCTTGATCATCTCAGGCAGTTTGTGAAGACGTTGCTTGGTAAGAGCGGATACAAAGACAATCGGTGCATAAGGTAGATATTGGAACTGCTCACGGATATCTTCTTCCCATTTCTTCATGGTGTGGTTGTCTTTCTCAAGAGTATCCCACTTATTGACCACGATAATCATCCCTTTACCGGCTTCGTGGGCAAAACCTGCGATACGCTTGTCGTATTCACGGATACCTTCTTCGGCATTGAGGACCATCAAGACTACGTCAGAACGGTCAATGGCACGCATGGCACGCATGACAGAGTATTTCTCCGTATTTTCATAAACTTTACCAGACTTACGCATACCAGCTGTGTCAATCATGGTAAACTCTTGTCCATCCGTATCTGTAAAATGGGTATCAATAGCATCACGCGTTGTTCCAGCTACTGGACTAGCAATCACGCGGTCTTCTCCCAAAATAGCGTTGATCAAACTGGATTTTCCTACGTTAGGACGGCCAATCAAGCTGAATTTGATCACATCTGGATTTTCTTCTTCAACTTCATTTGGTAGATTTTCCACAATGGCATCCAGCACATCCCCTGTCCCGATACCGTGGACAGACGAGATTGGCAGAGGTTCACCCAAGCCCAGAGCATAGAAATCATAGATATCATTTCGCATCTCAGGATTGTCAACCTTGTTAACCGCGAGGATAACAGGTTTATGGGTTTTATAGAGTTTGCGAGCTACGTACTCATCTGCATCTGTGATTCCTTCTTTCCCAGACACCACAAAGACGATGACATCAGCTTCTTCCATAGCGATTTCTGCTTGGTGCTTGATTTGCTCCATGAAGGGAGCGTCGACGTCGTCAATCCCTCCAGTATCAATCATACTAAAGGAACGATTGAGCCACTCACCCGTTGCATAGATACGGTCACGTGTCACACCCTCGACATCTTCTACGATTGAGATCCGCTCACCAGCGATCCGATTAAATAGAGTTGATTTCCCAACATTGGGACGTCCCACAATGGCAATAGTTGGTAAGGCCATGTTTTCTCACTTTCTACAATAACTTTTTCTGTTCTAGATTTTTTTGGGTTGAACTAGGTTCGGCTTGACCAAACTGCTCTGCTAAACGCTGACTCCAAGAGGTCGTCGCACGCGCACCAGCATAGTCTGCCTGAACTTGGTCATAGTCCAAAATCGCTTCAACTGGCTGTTCTTGGTATTCTTCTTCAAAAACTACTTGGTTCAAAGGCAGTCTTGGTTTGACCTCATGTTGTTGATTTGGCACGCCAAGGGCAATCCCAAAAACTGGGTAGGTATAGTCAGGCAGGTTAAAAAGCGCTGCTACCTCTTCCGACTTGTAACGGACTAAGCCGATGATAACACCACCATATCCCAGACTCTCTGCTGCAAGCAAGGTATTTTGCCCCGCAAGCGCAGCGTCTACAGACGTGATAAGGAGACCTTCTACCCCTTGAGGTTGGAAAGTGTCCGTATGAAGACTTGCTCCCTTTTCAGCTCGGTTCAAGTCACCGACAAAGAGCAAAAAGGCAGCTGACTGGCGAATGGCTTCCTGAGGAACCAGTTCATATAGGGCATCTTTCTTCTCTTGACTACGCACAAGAATCACAGAGTAGGATTGAAAATTTTTCCAAGATGACGCCATTTGTCCAGCAGTCAAAATCTCTTCCAAGTCTGCCTGAGGAATTTCTTGCTCCTGAAAGCGACGAACTGAAGTATGAGCTTTCATCAGTTGAATGGTTTCTGTCATCGGCGATTTTCTCCTTCTAGTCTTGTCTCCTCAGCCAAATAACGGATTCGTTCCATGACCCGTCTAGCTTCCCAAGTCTCGTCATTTCCATTCTTTCCTTTGGCAAAATGTTTTTCCAAATCTTGGAAATTAAAGTTGGAAGTAAAGAAGGTCGGCAAATCTTCCTGCATGCGGTACTGAAGAATGACCTGGAGAATCTCATCACGTACCCAAGGGGTAGACTGTTCTGCACCAATATCATCTAAGACTAAGACCTCAGCTAACTTGATGTCATCCACCAAGGTCTTCACAGTTCCTTCACCGATGGCATTTTTCACATCAATGACAAAGCTTGGATAGTGGATAATGGTCGTTGATGCCCCACGCTTTTCAGATAGGTCATGAGCTAAGGCTGCCATCATGAAACTCTTTCCAACACCAAAATCTCCGTAAAGATAGAGGCCTTTTCGGATGCTTGGGTAAAGGTCAACAAAGGAATAGAGTCTCTCAAAAATCGGCAACCGTCCTAGATCATCCAGGTCAATCTGAGCCAACTTCGCTTTCTTGAGACTGGCTGGTAGATTGATCAATTTGAGACGATTCTTAATTGCAGCCTCTTTTTCTGCCGCGATTAGTTCAGGAGTTTCTTCATAAGAAACGTCCGCATAGCCATGATTCATAACCAAAATCGGCTTGTATCCTTTGGCAATATAATCCGTATCCCCACGGAGAAACTTGTCACGCTCGGTGATGTATTGATTAAACTTGGAGATACTACGATTTAATTCCTCTGGGCTGAGGGATTCTTGCTGGATAAAGGCCGCAACATCAGGGTCCTTCATGATTTTCTGGACCAAATCTTGATAATGAAAACGACTAGGTTGACGCTTGAGTACGTCTCCGACACTTTCCATCTAATCTCCTCCTTTTTCTAATCGAGCTAATAGTTCTTGTTTCTTACGTTCTAGTTCCAGACGAGTTTCCTCGCTGGTTTCATTCTTATAATCTGGATTGCTCCACTTGGGTACATTGGACTTGGTAGGACTCGGTTTACTAGTCTTTTGAGCCTGGCTCTTCTGCCCTCGCTCACGGATTAGCATGACTGCTTCTTCTGCCGAATGAATCTTTTGATAGGCATAGTCATTGGCTACTTTCATGGCATATTTCTCATTGATATTTGCCGAATCCACCTTATTAAAGGTCAATAAGAGAATGATATTGATGACTTCATCCAGCAAGCCCAAGCCAGCCATCTGTTGCAATAGTTCTCTTTCTGTTTGGGTAATGGTTCCCTTACGTGTTTGCTTGATTTCTGCCAAGAACTGCAGGGCAGTTTTACTTTTTGCTTCCTTGATAATGGTTGCTTCCTTAGGACTAAAGTCAGAGGAAACAGGTTTTTGAGCGATTTTTTCCCGCATGCGTTTGGTTGAAATGACTTGGGAAACAGCTGTTGACTTGGCCAATTGATAGGTCTCAAACCAAGTCCACTTCTTATCCTCTGCAATGGCAAAGAGGTTTAAGACATCGGACTGCTCATCCGCAAAACGAAGCCCGTCTCGAGCCATGAGCTGACGAAAATGGTCCAAGTCAAAATCATTGGCTACTTTCTTCTTAAGGCCAAGGTCTTCTTGATTTCCCAGTTCTGCCAAGTCTGGAAAGACTTGATTGAGCGAGACAGGTATTTCTTCTCCCTCAGCATTTTCAACTTTCAAATCCTCCACAGCTGCATCACCAATCTTTTTCTCCAAAAGTCTGCGATAAACAGGATGTTCCAAGAAGTCCTGACTCGAGAGAGGAGCATGGAGGGCTAACTGATAAACATCCCCCTTTTGATAGAGGGTCAAGAGATTGAAAGCAGACAGGATTTTCAGGGATTTTATCAGTCTATCCATCCCAAAGTTGAGATGGTTAAGAATGCTTGAAAAAAGATATTCCTTTCTACCATTATCCCAAAAACTAATGGTATAAAGATAAAGGCTCAGTGCCTCCTGACCGATAATCGGGAGGTAGCACTGTACCAGAGATGAGGTATCTTGCGACACCCGATTATTCTTTAGATAAGAAAAACGGTCAATTGGCTTCATTTATCTTTCCTTTTTCTTTTTAGAGGACTGGGTGATTTGTTGAAGTAAGCTCTCTAACTCACTGACATCCTTAAAACTACGATAGACACTTGCAAAACGTACATAGGTAATCTCATCTAACTCAGCCAACTCCTCCATGACGAGTGAACCAATGTCCTCACTTTGAATTTCATTTTCATTTCGACCACGGAGTTTCTGTTCGATACGATTGACTACCATGTTGATTTCATCACTTGACACAGGACGTTTCTGGGCTGAGCGGATAATCCCATTAAAGATTTTATCTCTGGAGAATTGTTCCCGCGTGCCATCTTTTTTAACAACCACTAAGGTTCTTTCTTCTACTCGTTCGTAGGTTGTAAAACGGTGCTGGCATTCGTCGCACTCACGTCTTCTACGAATAGTGTTCCCTTCTTCTGCTTGGCGACTATCGATAACACTTGACTTGGTAGCCCCACATTTTGGACAACGCATCCTTTCCCTCCTTATCGTTTTCTTTTCATTATACCATTTTTTAAACGATTCCCAAAACAATTCTTCTTTTTGCTTGACAAGTTTTTTGTTTTGTTGTATTATTTAATTAAGACAAAAGGATAAAAGAAAGGAGACCAAGATGTCCTGGACATTTGACAACAAAAAACCCATTTATTTACAGATCATGGAGAAAATCAAGCTTCAGATTGTTTCCCATACGCTGGAACCCAATCAACAACTTCCAACCGTGCGAGAGCTGGCTAGCGAGGCCGGTGTCAATCCAAACACCATCCAAAGAGCCTTGTCAGACCTTGAACGAGAAGGATTTGTCTACAGCAAGCGAACAACTGGACGGTTTGTAACTGAGGATAAGGAGCTAATCGCCCAGTCGCGCAAACAATTATCAGAAGAAGAATTGGAACACTTCGTTTCCTCCATGACCCATTTTGGCTATGAAAAAGAAGAACTACCAGGCGTAGTCGGCGATTATATTAAAGGAGTTTAAGCCTATGTCATTACTAGCATTTGAAAACGTATCCAAATCTTATGGAGCAACACCAGCTCTTGAAAATGTTTCTCTTGACATCCCAGCTGGAAAAATTGTTGGTCTTCTTGGGCCAAACGGCTCAGGAAAAACAACCCTGATTAAACTAATCAACGGCCTCTTACAACCAGATCAAGGACGCGTCCTTATCAACGACATGGATCCAAGCCCAGCAACCAAGGCCATTGTGGCTTATTTGCCAGATACAACCTATCTCAATGAGCAAATGAAGGTCAAAGAAGCCCTAACCTACTTCAAGACCTTCTATAAAGATTTCAATCTTGAACGCGCCCATCATCTACTTGCAGACCTGGGCATTGATGAAAATAGTCGTCTCAAGAAATTATCAAAAGGGAATAAGGAAAAGGTACAACTGATTTTGGTTATGAGCCGTGATGCCCGCCTCTACGTTCTAGACGAACCCATTGGTGGGGTGGATCCAGCAGCCCGTGAGTATATCCTCAATACTATTATCAACAACTACTCCCCAACTTCTACCGTTTTGATTTCTACCCACTTGATTTCTGATATCGAGCCAATCTTAGATGAAATTGTCTTCCTAAAAGACGGAAAAGTCGTCCGTCAAGGAAATGTAGATGATATTCGCTATGAGTCAGGTGAATCCATTGACCAACTCTTCCGTCAGGAATTTAAGGCCTAAGCAAAGGAGATTATTATGTTTTGGAATTTAGTTCGCTACGAATTTAAAAATGTTAACAAGTGGTATTTAGCTCTCTACGTTGCCGTGCTAGCCCTTTCTGCCATTATCGGAATACAGACACAGACCTATAACAATCTACCTGCCAAAGAAAGTCAACTTACTATGCTACTTTTTCTAGCTACTGTCTTTAGTGGCTTGATGATTACACTGGGGATTTCAACTATTTTCTTAATCATTAAACGCTTCAAAGGTAGTGTCTATGACCGACAAGGTTATCTGACTTTGACATTGCCAGTTTCTGAACATTATATCATCTCAGCCAAACTAGTCGGTGCCTTTATCTGGTCTATTGTCAGCACTACTGTACTAGCAATCAGTGCTTTTATTGTTCTGACTCTAACAGCTCCAGATTGGTTTGCAACTTCTGACGTGATTCCATTTATAGAAACACATCTTCCTCAACTCTCTCTTATGGGGGTATCCTTCCTACTAAATACTATTTCTGGAATCCTCTGCATCTACTTGGCTATTTCCATTGGACAGCTTTTCAATGAATACCGTACCGCACTGTCAATTGTAGCCTACATTGGTATCCAAATCGTCGTTGGCTTTATTGAACTCTTCTATCGTTCTAACCCTGGTTTCTACTTCCCATCAACCACAGGAGGAGCTGATCAGTTCCAGATGGGTATTATCATGACTATTCTGGAAGAAGTTATTCTTATAGCCATCTACTATCTAGGAACTTATCACATTTTGAAAAACAAGGTTAATTTACAATAAAAAAGGCCCAGCTAAAAAGCTGGGTTTTGATTTAACTCAATATCAAACTGGCTACAATAGGGCTGACAAAGACATAGAGAATACCTGTGACACCGATAGCCAAGCCACCCATGGCTCCTGCTACAGAGCCGTATCGAAAGGCTGTTCCTGTTCCGACTGCATGACCTGTTCCTCCAAGAGAAAGACCAACAGCTACTGGGTCGTCAATTTTCAACCACTTCAAAAGGGTTGGTCCGATAACACTGGTTAAAATCCCAGTTGCTACTACAACCACCAAAGTCACGGTCGTCAAGCCTTGCAATTTTTCTGTGATTCCCACTGCCATGGCGGTTGTTACTGACTTGGGAAAGAGAGAAATGGCTAGGAAAAAGTCCATGCCAAATATTTTCGCCACAAGGGCTGTGAAAGAGGTATTGACAACTACTGCTAACAGACTACCAAAGAGAATACTCCGAGCATGGTGCTTCATCAAGTGAAAACTCTTATAAAGCGGAATCCCTAGGGCCACGGTCGATGGGACAATCAAGTTGTTCAGATAAACCCCACCTTGGTAGTAATCTTGGTAAGAAATCCCCGTCACCTTTAGAAAGATGATAATAAAAACAGCTGACAAAAGCAAGGGCGTTGTCAATGGATGGGGAAAACGTCTGTAAATCAGCATTCCCACTAGATAGGCTAAGATAGACAGGGCCAGCCCAAACAGGGGATTGGAAACAAATTCACTCATTTAGCATCTCCTTTCTCATAATCTCCCTCAAACCGTCGTTTGATAAACTGAACCACCAAGGCTATGAGGATAATATTGATGACTGCTGCAAAAAAGACAATCAAAACAATTGGCAAAAGATAGGGAGCAATCACATCAAACTTCTCCATGATTCCCACTGCTGGCGGTAAAAAGAGAATGGTCATATTGGCCAGCAAGAAATTCCCCACCATGTTGACATGCCTAGTTCTCAGCCACTTGAATTGTAGGGCTAGAAAAAGAATAATCAAACCGATAATACTGCCTGGGATGGGCAAATGAAAGAAACTAGAGATTCCCTCTCCGATTAGAGAAATCACAAAGAGAATCATTAATTGAACATATAATTTCATCCTAAACTCCACGAAATAGACTTCTTGCATACCAGTTTACTCTTTTTTCAGAAAATTTCAAGGAAATGCACAAGAGTTGATGAAAGTTTGAGAAGAAAAGGGATACAAACAATTCTTGACTTGTGAAAACAGGCATGATTTAGGATAAAAGATTTCAGCGTCCTTCTTGCCAGCATTCTTGAAAAGTAGTATAATTATTGCATGCGCAATCATCTTGTGATACAGAGACTGTCCGTGAATGGACTTTCTTCTATTTACAACTCTAAAAAGAAAGGAGATACTATGACCTATTTGGAAAAATGGTTTGACTTCAATCGGCGTCAGAAAGAAATTGAAAGTCTCTTGGAAGAGACTATTGCCCAGCAGAGCGAGCAAAGTCTGACCTTGAAAGAGTTTTACCTGCTCTACTATCTGGACTTGGCCCAAGAAAAATCTCTACGCCAGATTGACCTGCCAGATAAACTTCATCTGAGCCCGAGCGCTGTTTCTCGGATGGTGGCTCGCTTGGAAGCCAAAAATTGCGGTCTACTTAGTCGCATGTGTTGTGATCAAGATAGACGTTCTAGCTTTATCTGCCTGACAAGTGATGGGCAAAAGACACTGGCCTCTCTACAGAAGGCTGTCGAAGAAAGCTTGGAAACAGGTTTGGATTTCTTGATTTAAGATGATTTTAGAAAAAAGTTGCGTGCGCAATCATTTTTCTTGACATTCTCTTTTACAAGGAGTAAAATAAAGTCATCATTAAACAAAGGAGTTTTTAAAATGATTGAAATTACCTATCTAGATGCCAGCAAGAACGAAAGAACTATAACGTTCGAATCTTATGACGACTTTGATCGTTCACAACAAGCTTGCCTTATCGGCGTCGCAGACTACTACCCAGTCCAAAAATTAACTTACAACGGTCATGATTTGGACTATCATGGGACTTATGGAGATGTCTTCTTCTATCTCATGAAACAAGATTTAAGCCAATATAACTAAAAAAGGAGAAATACAATGGCAAAAGCAATTACAGATGCAACATTCGAACAAGAAACAAAAGACGGTTTGGTCTTAGTAGACTTCTGGGCAACTTGGTGTGGTCCATGTCGTATGCAAGGTCCAATCTTGGATAAATTGTCTGAAGAACTTTCAGAAGATGTCTTGAAAATCGTCAAAATGGACGTTGATGAAAATCCAAACACAGCACGTGCCTTTGGAATCATGTCTATCCCAACCCTTCTCTTCAAAAAAGACGGCCAAGTGGTGAAACAAGTTGCTGGAGTACACACTGCAGAACAAATCAAAGCCATCGTTGCTGAATTGAGCTAATCAAATGAGAGACCAAGTACTTTATTTGGTCTCTTTTTTTCTTGCCCTTTGCCATTTTTCAAAAAATATGCTAGACTGTAGGTAGAATATTACGATGTTTGGGACATGCCATCGCTAAAAAAAACCTCTACTTGGTATTTTTTAGCTCCCCTAAAGGGAGCTTTTTGCGTGCTCTGAACATTTCCCACTTTGGAAGGAGTACTATGAAACGTCAATCAGCCTTAGTCGTCTTTAGTGGCGGTCAAGATTCCACAACCTGCCTTTTTTGGGCTAAAGAACACTATGAAACAGTCGAAGCCGTCACCTTTGCCTACGGCCAACGCCATCATCTCGAAATTCAAGTTGCTAGAGAAATCGCTAAGGAACAAGGCATTCGTCATCACATCTTAGATATGTCTCTACTGGGACAAATCACTGAAAATGCCCTGACCTCTGATATGGAAATCGAGCAAAAAGAGGGAGAGGTTCCCAATACCTTTGTTGACGGTCGCAACCACCTCTTTCTATCCTTTGCGGCAGTTCTTGCCAAGCAACGGGGCATTAAAGATATCGTGACAGGTGTCTGCGAGACAGACTTCTCAGGCTACCCCGATTGTCGAGATGTCTTTGTCAAATCTCTTAATGTTACCCTCAACCTTGCCATGGATTACAACTTTGTTATCCAAACACCTCTCATGTGGCTAGACAAGGCTGAAACTTGGGAATTAGCCGACCAACTAGGTGCCTTTGAATACGTTCGTGAAAAGACCTTGACCTGCTACAATGGGATTATCGGAAGTGGCTGCGGAAATTGCCCAGCCTGCCACCTACGTCAACATGGGTTAGATGTTTATCTCTCACAGAAAGGAGAGGACTAATGTTTTTTGCACCCAAAGAAATCAAACAGGAAACTGGGGAGTCTCTTGTCTACAATCCTCACAGAACCTTGGTATCAAAAGAATTTACCTTTGATGCTGCCCACCACCTCTTTCACTATGAGGGAAAATGCAAATCCCTTCATGGTCACACCTATCATCTGCAGATTACTGTCAGTGGATTTTTAGATGAACGTGGCATGACCTACGATTTCGGAGATATCAAAGCTATCTACAAGAACTACTTAGAGCCCCACTTGGACCACCGTTATCTCAATGAGACCCTGCCCTATATGAATACGACTGCTGAAAATATGGTTTACTGGATTTTCCAAACCATGAGTCAAGAGTTGCCAGATGAACGTGGTCTCCGTTTGGAATACGTTCGCCTCTATGAGACTCCGACTGCCTTTGCGGAGTTTAGACGGGAGTGGTTAGATGACTAGGGAACGTGTCCTCAAACTACCTGTTCTGGAAATTTTCGGCCCAACCTTTCAAGGTGAAGGTCGTGCTATCGGGCAGAAAACCATGTTTGTCCGTACTGCTGGTTGCGACTACCACTGCGACTGGTGTGACTCCGCCTTTACTTGGGATGGTTCTGAAAAACCAACTCGCATGACGGCTGACGAAGTCATTGCTGCCTTGGATAAATTGGGGACCTACGACTATGTAACTCTATCTGGGGGAAATCCTGCTATCCTAGCAGCCAACATGGCCGAATTAGTCACTAAACTCAAGGAACGTGGAGTCACTCTAGCTGTTGAGACTCAAGGCTCCCGCTGGCAAAATTGGTTAAAAGACATCGACCAGGTTACTCTGAGTCCAAAACCTCCTTCATCCAAGATGGAAGTCAACTTTGAGACCTTGGATTTCATCGTTTCCCAACTGGATCCAGACAAAGTCACCTTTAAAATCCCTGTCTTTGATGACGCCGATTTGGCCTTTGCCAAAGACATTCAAGAACGCTACCAACCAGATGTTCTCTTCTTATCGGCAGGAAATCCTGAGCCCAAAGCTAGTGGCAATATTGTTCAAGACCAACTAGACCGCCTCAAAGAACTCTGGGAACGCGTCGCTGCTGACGATAGCTGGGGCAATGTCCGCGTCCTTCCTCAACTTCATACCCTCCTCTACGACAACCAACGTGGTGTTTAAATTAGAAAGAAAAAATCATGTCACAACAAGAAGAAATGAAAAATCTAAGCCTACTGGGCAACAAAGAAACTACCTACATTTTTGACTATCAACCAGAAGTCCTCGAATCCTTTGACAATCGTCATGTGGAAAATGACTATTTCATCAAATTCAACTGTCCTGAATTTACCTCCCTGTGCCCTATCACTGCTCAGCCAGACTTTGCAACCATTTATATTTCCTACATTCCTGACAAGCTCTGTGTCGAGTCAAAATCCCTCAAACTCTACCTCTTTAGCTACCGAAATCATGGAGATTTTCATGAAAACTGTATCAACACTATCGGGAAAGACTTGGTCAATCTACTAGACCCTCGCTATTTAGAAGTATGGGGAAAATTCACTCCGCGCGGTGGCATCTCAATCGACCCCTACTACAACTACGGTAGACCTGGAACCAAGTATGAAGGCTTGGCAGAACAGCGTCTCTTCCAACACGACCTCTATCCGGAGAAAATTGACAACCGTTAAACTCATACTCAATGAAAATCAAAGAGCAAACTAGGAAGCTAGCTGCAGGTTGCTCAAAGCACAGCTTTGAGGTTATAGATAAGACTGACGAAGTCAGCTCAAAACAGTGTTTTGAGGTTGCAGATGGACGCTGACGTGGTTTGAAGAGATTTTCGAAGAGTATAATACGAAAAGCCCTGTTCCTCAAAACGAGGAGCAAGGCTTTTTGAGTTTCAATTATTCTTCTGTTCCAAGAAAGTTTTTCGCAACAAGTGCTGCAAGAACGCCACCAACGATTGGGGCAAGGATGAAAATCCATACTTGTTGAAGGGCTGTGCCACCGACCAAGACAGCAGGAGCCAAGCTACGAGCGGGGTTAACTGAAAGTCCAGTAATGTTCAATCCCACAAGGATCAAGGCTGTCAATGACAAACCGATTACCAAACCAGCGATTGCGCCATTGCCTTTGCTTGCTGAAGTGACAGTCATGATAACTAGGACAAACAAGAAAGTTGCGATGACTTCAAACAAGAATCCACCAAAGACAGTGACACCGTTTGCCAAGGTATTTTCACCAAGACTAGCAGTTGACATGCCTGAGTTAGACAAGAGGAAGAATACTGCAGCTGACGCAAGGAAAGCTCCAACTACTTGTCCAAGGATGTAGTTTACAAGTTCTGAAGATGACAAACGTTTGTTTACAAACATAGCGATCGAAACAGCTGGGTTCAAGTGAGCACCTGAAACAGTTCCGATTGAGTAAGCTGCAACTACAATTGCCAAACCAAAGGCAAAAGCAATTCCAAGGTGTCCAAGGCCATTAAGACCATTTCCAAAAACAACAGCTCCTGTTCCAATGAACACAAGCATAAATGTACCGACTAATTCAGCAACAAATTTTTTCATGATAAGTCTCCTTTTTTTCGAACTATGTATTAGTCTATCAAAAGAAGGAAAGGGTTTCAAGAAAATTGACTGGAAAGTTATTTGAAAATCATGAAACGACTCGCTTGGACTTAGTATTGAAAAGATTGAATAGCTTCTTTCAAGTCATCTTGTAAAAGTTTATGACAGTCTAGTTGAAGGTAAATTTCCAGCAAACAAGATCTGAAATTGGAAAATTTATGGAAATCATTTACTTCTTTCAAGGGAAATTCGACTGTTTGCAGCCAAGCAGTGAGGAGAGACGGTTCGATTTTCCCTCGTAAGATTGGTTGATAAAACGCTCTGGCTAACCGCCAATCCTCATCATTTGTAAAACGAATCTCAACACGTTTAAAGATTTTCCCAATGTTTTCAAATGCTTCGGCTATATCTGACTTTGGAAAGCTAGGATGGCATATAACTTCCGTCAAGAGATCAGCCCCATGCGCAAATGCGTGGATCCACCCAAACTGATGAGAGTAACCCGTCGTCTCTTTTTCCTTTGTAAGATAGTGTAAGCCTTGATTTAACATGGTAGCCCTGATAGGAGAAGGCAACTGCTGGTAATAAAGTGATTCCTTAGTACCATCTGCAGACAAAAGATTGGCATAAATAAGCGCCCTAAAAGAACGTTTAAGAGCCGAAACTCCTCTACTATCAATCTCTTTGTATAGACCTTCATCAGAGGAGACCTCTTCTGAGATAAACTGAAACTGCTCAAGGGAAAACAACTCTTCTTGAATCCCTCTAGCCAAACTCGTAAAAACAAGTTCGTCTCGAATTTCTGGAGAGGGATCTCCCAAATGCTCAAGCAACCACTGAATTTCTTCTCGACTATAGCTTGGTTTTTCTTCTGTCACTTTTCTTTGTAATTTTTTACGCATCTCAAGTACCTCTACATTTCTAGCAACTGTTCAAAAAACTAGCCCAAGATAACTTTCTATCTTATTCTTTTTTAGATGGTCGTTTTCCTGCTGCAATCGCATCTGCTTCTGTCATCTCAACAACGTTAGCTTTATTCGTTTTTGAAGGCATTCTATCCTTACTATACCAATAAACTTTTGATTTCCCATGGTCTGCAACATAGACAATTCTATCTTGCTGTTGAGCTTTGGTTTCAGCTTCACGCGCAGCTCTTTTTTCTTCCTCCTTTTGAGAAATGAACGACTCAACTGCAGCTATTCTATCAAGCAACTCTGTCTTTTTATCATTATTTTCAATCTGATTAACTGTCTCTTTAGCAGACCTCACTTGACTCGCATCTTGACTGTCTTCCAATTGTTTGACTAAGGTTTCACCTTTTTCTTGCAACTCCTTTGCAGCTTTTTCTTTGGCAATTCTCTCTTCTTCTGCTTTTTCTTTAGCTTTTTTCTCTTCTTCGATTCGTTTTGCTTCCTCTATACTAGATGAAGTATCCGTGGTTGAAGCTGTCGAAGTAGTAGATGTCGCAGTCTGCATAGTTTCTGATTGAGAAGATGAAATTTTCTTTGTGACTGTTGGAGTTTGAAGAGCAACTGCAACAAAACTGACAATGAAAATCCCGATCATTAGATTTCTCTTTCGAATATCTGGTGCTTTCTTTACAAAATACCAAATACCAACTCCGCTCAAAACAAGATAGAGAGTAGGTAGAGCAATCAACAAAATGACTCCCAACAAAACTAGACCAATTTTGATAAAATGCATTCTTTGGGGATCTTGCTCTAGCCATTCTTTGATTCTATTCATATTATTCTCCTAAAATTTGCCCATTTCCCTACTCTCCCAACTGGGCACTGTAGGCTATAATCTGGTCAACTGTGTCAGACAAGAACTGGATGGTATCACGTAGTGGTTTATCTGTTGAGATATCGGCTCCGATAATCATGGCTGACTCAAGCGGTGTCTTGCTGCCACCTGATTTGAGGAGATTGAGCCAGTCTCTAGCTCCAGTTTCAGAGTTTTTCAGATGGAGGTAACCTGCAGTAGAGATAACAAGGCCTGCTGAGTATGTGTAGCTATACAAGCCCATGTAATAGTGAGCTTGGCGCATCCAAGTGAGTGCCGCATCGTCGTCAATTTCAATGGCATCTCCCCAGAAGTCCGTCAAGACTTCCTTCATAATGCTGTTGAGTTTGCTTGCTCCAAAAGTTTCCCCTTCTTCAATCAATGTATAAACCTTACGCTGGAAGGCTGCTTCCAAGAGATGGGTGATAAAGTTATGGAAGTAGGTGTCTGTCAAGCGGTGAGCAAGAGCGAAGCGTTTTTGACGTGGGTCGTCAGACTGGTGTTCCAAGTAATCACTGAGGAGCAATTCATTGAAGGTTGATGGCGCTTCGACATAGTAGGTCGACATGTGGGCGTTGAAGTAACTTTGGTGATTGTCTGAAAAGATAAATTGACCAGAATGCCCGATTTCATGAATCAAGGTATAGACATCGCTCAAACGGCCTGTCCAACTCATGAGGACATAAGGGTGCACACGGTAAGGATCGGCTGCATAACCACCAGAATCCTTACCACTATTGGCAGCGAAGTCCACCCAGCGCTCTTCTTGATAGCGAGCAACTTCCTGACAATATTCTTGCCCCAAAGGTTCTACCGACTTCATGACCAAATCATAGGCGTCGTCAATAGTCACTTCAGGATTAAGGGCGCTGTCCAAGTCCAATTTCCAGTCTGCAAAGGTCATCTTTTCAAGACCATTAACCTTGGCAACATGCTTGAGGTATCTCTGAGCAACTGGCGCAAAGTCCTTCATGATGAGGTCAATCTGACGGTCAAACATGGCACGGTCCACTTCTTGCTCAGCTAGGAGGTAATCAAAGACTGAATCGTAGCCCTTCATATCTGCCAAGAGTTTTTCAGACTTGACTTGGGCTAAATAGGCTGCCGCAGCTGTATTCTGGTGCTTACGAAGGCCTTCAGAGAAGGAAAGGAAGGATTTCTCACGAACCTCAGCATCCTCGTGGTTTTGGTAGAAATTCTCATAAGTTACAAAGCTGTTTTTGTAGGTCTTGCCATGGGCTTCAAAGTCAGCCATTTCAAAATCCCCAGCTCGCATCTTAGTATAAATGTCCTGTGGGCTGTAGAAAACTTCACCCAGATTGGTCAAGGCCTTCTCCACATCCGCCCCTAGGTAGTGGGCTTTTTTGATTTTGGCCTGACGAATGGCTGCCGTTAAGTGTGGCAGCTCACCCAAACGGTCCAAGACTTCCTCGTCTGCTGCCACCAAGGCGTCGTCAAAGAAGGTCAAGGCTACACTGGCGTCTGTCTCAAAGTCCATCCCAGCTTGGGCGATATTAGCAAAATCTTCATTGCTATAGTCTGTCGTCTGAGGCATAAAGGCATAATTGCCGATATGGCTCATCTGAATATAAATTTGTTCCAATTCCGCAAAAGCCTTCTCGAAATCTTCAAAAGTGTGAAGATTGCCCTTGTAGTCACGGCTAAATTGGTTGATGTCTTCGCGCGTTTTCTCGATTGCACGCAAGAAATCCTCACGGTCTTGATATAGGGCTGTTAAGTCCCAAAGTTCCTTTTCTGGAAATTCTGAACGGTGTTTTTGTTCCATTTTCTTCCTCTTATTTCTCTAATTCTACTAAAACACTAAGGGCTGATAAGGCGTAAAGTGGCGCTGTTTCTGCTCGCAAGATGCGAGGTCCAAGGCCTGCTAAGACGGCTCCTTTAGCTTCAAAACTTTCAATTTCTGCAGGTGAGAGACCACCTTCCGGACCAAAAATAAAGAGCAATTTTACTCCCTTTTCAAGACCAGCAACTGCTTGTAAGAGCGCAGCGGCTTCTCCTTCTTTCGCTGATTCTTCATAGGCCACTACGATAGAGTCAAATTTGTCTAGTTGCGCTAAAAAATCTGCTTTTTTCTCGAAAAGCTGGATACTTGGAACGATATTACGCTTGCTTTGTTCTGCTGCTCCAAGGGCGATTTTTTCTAGTTTTTCAACCTTTTTACCCAATTTCTTGCCATCCCACTTGGCAACTGACCAATCTGCTGGAAATGCCCAAATCTGACTGGCACCCAGCTCCGTCACTTTTTGAGTGATGAACTCTAGCTTGTCTCCCTTGGGAAATCCAGATGCGATGGTCACTTGGATTGGCAGTTCCACATTGTCAACTAATTCTTGGACCAACTCAAACTGACGCGCTTCCACATCTATCACGCGCGCCAAACGCTTGATACCATCATTGAAGACCAAGATTACTTCATCATCTTCTTTCAGCCGCATGACCTGAAACATATGCTTGCTGGTTTCCTTGTCCTCGATAGTGACAGGAGAGATTGCACTTCCTTTGACAAAATACTGCTGCATGCTAGCCTCCAATCACACCTGAAATATCCTTGGTTTTCTTAAAGACACAGGCATTCCATTCCCCTTGAATCATGTGAGTTTCAAGGAAAAATCCAGCTGACTCAGCCGACTCGCGCACCATGTTCCACTTGTCCTTGATAATGCCACTCATGATCAGGTAGCCTTCGTCCTTGACCAAGCGATAAGCATCGTCTGTCAGATGAATGAGAATATCCGCCAAGATATTAGCCATAATCACATCCGCCTCAATCTTAACACCCTTGAGCAAATCTCCAGCAGCAACATGGATATTTTCCATGCCAGGGTTGAGCTCAATATTTTCCTGAGCAACACGAACTGCCACATCATCTAGGTCGTAAGCAAAGATTTCCTTAGCACCAAGAAGCGAGCTAGCAATAGAAAGAACTCCTGAACCAGTCCCCACATCTAGCACCGTTTCCCCACCACGAAGAACCTGTTCCAAAGCAAAGAGGCTCATCTTAGTGGTTGGATGCGTCCCAGTCCCAAAGGCCATGCCTGGATCCAGCTTGATAATCTTTTCTCCAGCAGTCGCCTCATAGTCTGTCCAAGACGGCACGATGGTCAAATCATGAGTGATACGAGCTGGCTCATAGTATTTCTTCCAGTTGTCTGCCCAGTCTTCCTCAGCCAAGTCAGTCGTGCCCATCTTGACCTCTCCCAGATCCATAAAATCGGTCATTTCTGCCAGACGAGCCTGCAAGTCCGCTTCAACCACTGCCACATCAACCGTGTCTGGATAGTAGGCTGTCACTATGATTTCTTCTTGTTGCTCGACCTCTGGGAAAATCTCACCAAAACGGTCGACATTCCCCACATAGTCCATACTATCTTCAATCGCAACGCCTTGGGCACCTAACTCAATCAAGAGATTGGACACCAACTCCTCCCCCTCACGCTTCACTGTAACTTTTAACTCTTGCCATGTTTCCATCATTAAGATACCAAGCCCGTAAAACACAAAGCCAAAATAGGAAACTCTCTGAAGACGCTTGTGTCTAAGAGAAGTTTATCTTTTTGGCACAGTGTTTAGGGCGGGTTCAGTTTAGAAATTTAACCGAACCATCCTTTCTATTTGTCAATCAATTTTTTCATGTAAACCATATCCATACCTTCTTTTTCAGGCTCGATATGAGTTTGACGGTAGCCGTTTTTCTCATAAAAAGCGACCATGCCCGCATCCTGTAATACCGTACACAAATCCCACTGTTTAATCGTCGGAAATTCCTTTTCCAGCAATTCCAATCCTTCAGAACCATAACCTTTTCCTTGATACTGGGGCAAAATCGCTGCCGTTCCCAACCAAGCCTCCGTCAATTCCTCATTGGTCTGAACTCGTAAAAATCCGATATTTTCGTCCTTTTCTTTCACAAAGTAGTAATAGCTATTGGGACGCTCAACCAATTTCCACTTGATTCGTTCACGATCCTCTAGATAGGGATCATACTCATCTTGATATTTCTCATAGATAGCCTTAAAGCTAGCCCTTTGAATTGCAATTACGGTTTCTAAATCTTCTGCTCCTGCTCGGACAATCTGAATCATACTAATACCTCCAAATACACATTCTCTCAACTAGCACTTCTATGCTCTTCCACACGCTGTTTTACTAACCCTCAAATTCCTCAATTACATCTGTGTAGTGTTCTTTCATTGCGCTATGAATCTGCTGTTTAAAAATACCAAACATAAGATAATAAACAAATAGAACAATTCCTGCAAACAGTATCAAAAATAAAAAATATACTGAAAGGGGCAGTACGAGACCTCTACCACTCAGTAAGGGTATAACAAGCATTAATACCCAAATAACAGCCGTAGAAATCCCAGCTATTTTCGTGCCACTTTCTCTCTGCTTCTTTAACTTTAAATATTCCATATAGATGAATGTAGCTTCTTCTCTAGAATATTGTCCAGTTTTTAGTTTGCGTTTAACTTCCTTATTTAGTGTCGTTGTTGCAATTGCAAAAATCATTTACTTCCTCCAAATAATCCCTCACTCTATCCTGCAACTGGGGCACAGCCTTATCTGATCCAAGAAATTCCTCGATGCCCATCAGTTTGTAGCCCTGCCCTTCATCTCCAAAGACAATCTGGTCAAACTGTTCCTGAGCCAACTTGCCAACTAGAAATACGGATTTCTTATCCGCAAAAAGCATACTTGGGTAAACCTTCGCCCAAAGCAGACAATCTTCAGTCAGATGAATTCCCAGTTCTTCGTAAACTTCACGCGCCGCGCACTCAAAAGGACTTTCATCCCCTTCGCGTCCCCCACCGGGCAGTTCCCACATATTGGGCCAAGGAATGCTCGCCTTATCATCTCGTAAGATAGTCAGAAGCTTATCCCCACAAAACAAAGCAATCTTACAACCTGTGAAATCAGAAATTTCTTTTTCCATATTAGACTCCTAATATCTCGGATAAGGATAAAACTCTCCCTCTTCCAAGCCGACTTTCCCCTCTTCAAAGACTTCTTGGTTCCATTCCATGACGAACTCTTCTGCTTCTGGGTCTTCCAAAAAGTCCATGAGGGCATCCAGCCCAACCTCGGCAGTATCTTTAAGGAAAAGGGCAAAATAAGCTAAAAACTCACGTGAAAAACCTTTTTTAGGCAGGTAAGGGATGACAGTCAGATAATCTTCTTCATTGACGGTTGACTTGGCAGGATTGTAAAAGAGTACCGCTTCCTCAAAGAGGATATCGTCTGACGAAACCTCTCCGTCCTCATCCACCATCTCCACACCGGCAGCATTTTGTGCCTCTAGTAGAAAACTCACTTCTACCGCATGGTTGCGCTTGTCCCAGCTAATCTCAAAGTCAAAGGGAAAGTTCTTGTCCAACTCCTCCTCTAAAACATCTAAAAATCCGTATGTTGCCATTTTGTCCTCTTTCTATGCGATTCTTTAATCGCCCCGAATACTCGGAAATATGCTAAAATAGATACTACCATCTTACCACATATACATCAGAAAATCCATGTTAGAAAGGACTGCTATGCCAGACAATCTCGCGCTTCGCATGCGCCCAAAAACCATCGACCAGGTCATCGGTCAGGAACATCTGGTCGGACCAGAAAGAATCATCCGCCGCATGGTGGAGGCTAACCGTCTGTCCTCCATGATTCTCTACGGACCTCCGGGTATCGGAAAGACCAGTATCGCCTCTGCCATCGCTGGGACCACCAAGTATGCCTTTCGGACCTTCAATGCGACTGTTGATAGTAAAAAGCGACTGCAAGAAATCGCCGAAGAAGCTAAATTTTCTGGAGGACTGGTTCTGCTACTGGACGAGATTCACCGACTAGATAAAACTAAGCAAGATTTTCTACTTCCCCTCTTGGAAAGTGGTCTGGTCATCATGATTGGGGCGACGACTGAAAATCCTTTCTTTTCTGTCACTCCAGCCATTCGCAGTCGCGTCCAGATTTTTGAATTAGAACCCTTGTCCAATCAAGATGTTAAAGAAGCCATTCAAATCGCTATATCTGACACTGAACGTGGTTTTGATTTCCCGGTAGAACTAGATGAGGATGCCCTTGATTTCATCGCAACATCTACTAATGGTGATCTCCGTTCTGCCTTTAATTCACTAGATTTGGCTGTTCTCTCTACTCCCGAAAATGACAAGGGCACCCGCCATATCACTCTTGATATCATGGAAAATAGCCTGCAACGAAGCTACATTACCATGGACAAGGATGGGGACGGTCACTATGATGTCCTTTCAGCCCTGCAAAAATCCATTCGCGGCTCGGATGTGGATGCCAGTCTCCACTACGCAGCCCGCTTGATTGAAGCTGGGGATCTTCCTAGCCTCGCTCGTCGCTTGACTGTGATTGCTTATGAAGATATCGGCTTGGCCAATCCTGAAGCGCAGATCCATACTGTAACTGCTCTAGATGCTGCACAAAGGATTGGTTTCCCAGAAGCTCGCATCCTCATTGCTAATGTTGTGATTGATCTGGCTCTTTCACCCAAGTCCAACTCAGCCTATGTGGCTATGGATAAGGCTCTTGCTGACCTCAAAACATCAGGTCACTTGCCCATTCCACGACACCTGCGTGATGGTCACTACAGTGGAAGCAAGGAACTGGGAAACGCCCAAGACTATCTCTATCCACACAACTATCCTGGAAATTGGGTCAAGCAAGACTATCTGCCAGAAAAAATCCAAAATCACCACTATTTTACTCCAGAAGATACTGGAAAATACGAACGAGCCTTGGCGCAACGTAAGGAAACCATTGATAAATTACGAAACTTGTGAAATCCTTTGCAAAAAAATAATTTTTCCTCTTGAATTTTTTAAAAAAAGTGGTATCATATAAATATAGAAACGCTGTGGTGTACGACTTCACACTTAAGTGTTGACCGACTATTTTTTGTATTATTAGGGAAACAAAAGTCTTCTAACAGCATGTAGGCCGTCTCACACGGAAACAGCTTCAGTTAGAGCGAGTTGCCCACCTGCTTAATTGCGCGGGTTCAATACAAACCGTGAAGTTTCGGCACCAATACAGCTTTTTCTTTGCCTCCTTAGCTCAGTTGGTAGAGCAGTAGACTCTTAATCTATGGGTCGCAGGTTCGAGCCCTGCAGGGGGCATCTAAATCAACAGGAAAAAGCCTTGAGTTACAAGGCTTTTTTGTATCCTCCCTACTTTTATTCCATCAACGGATGCTCAAGATATATTTTATGTGTAAAAAAATTCTTTTGCCCCTCAGTGATACAATCATTTTACTCAATTACAAACAGATCAAAAGCAAAAGACTTAGCTCTATTTCATACAGAACTAAGTCTTTTATTTAAACAATCTAATATTTCCTCTTCATCTCAATCAACTCCAGACATTTATCTAGATCTACATCTCGTTCAAAATGTGCAGGAGTCCAAGGGACTTCTATATCAGGAAGAACACCTTTGTCCGTCATCCCTTTGCCTTTATCTATAGCCAACCAGCGAGAAGTTGGGAACATAAAAAAGTAATCATCATAATCTACCTTGCAACAATTTGAGTAGTCTAAAATACCAAGCGTTGGACGGCCGATAACTGTTACTTTCTTAAAATTCTTCATCATCTTGACAAAATTATCTCCTGATGATGCACAATAAATATCTGACAAAACAAAAATCTGCTCTGGATAGTGACCACCCTTAACACCTGGAAAAAGCTCGTCCTGATCATCCTGATACCGAACATAGCCTTTCCCTCGATTTTGGAGTAAATTATTACGAAAATCTTCAAGCAGTTTCACCGTATCAGGACTGATATTTTCTTGTTGAAGCCATATTTCAAAGTCTTTTAAGCGTCGATCGACATTTCCTTCTGTATAGAGAATTTCCATTCCATCATCCTGTAAATCAAGAGTGTCATAGCCTTTCCCTTCCTCCAAGCCAAGATGTAAGAGCGGAAAATACAAAGAATCCGTGCCCCCATTGTTGTAACGGACATCTATAATAAGAGTTTCTGTCTCAGTAATCTTCTGCAAGCACTCTTGGTATAAACGGCTAATCGCTTCTTCATCCATAAAATTATCTAAGCGTAGATAGAGGATATCTGACTCCAACTCTTTCCAAAAGATCTGAGCTTTTTGAGCTTGCTGGCTAGCACGAACTGTAATAGACATCTCCTGTCCATCTCGCAAGACGGTCACTTGCTCTGCCATCAGTAGCAAATCTGCCCATTCTCGGTATCGTCTTTCTGGAGTCAGACTAATAAAGTAATTTGGGTGTTGCAAAGCTACTTGCTCCAAACTCATCCCGTCCAGACTGAGGATTCGATCCCCCACTTGGAGGCCTGTATCTTGGTTTGCTTCCTCAACAAACATTTCCTGCTCACTTATCCTCAAAAGAAAACCTTTCGGACCTGATTTTTTATCATGGAAAGAAATATGACCAATAATCCCAAAACTAGCAAGATAAGCTCTGACTTGATAGAGAAATTCTTGCTCAGCCATATCATCTGTAATCTTTTCTAGAAAAGGCTGAGGGTTGCACCCTTTGCGATCTTTTACTGTAGATGAATCATGTGTCATAATCCAAATAATGTCTTTAAAAATATCTGTTTTTTTCATACGAGCCGTTCCTTCTACCTTTAAAATAGTATAGCCTTCTTCACAGCGAAAAAGGAGTTTTTACTACAAAGTCAATCTGCTATCTCCCCTTTTTCATGATGTATTTTCGTATAGGTACTTCAACCATTTGAACGATTTCAAATCCTGCTTTTTGGTAAAGATTGTAAGCTGTTTGATTTGCCTCGTAGACATTTAGAGAAGTAGTCTCTATGTCTTCATTTTCAAAGGCCAAACTAACAAATTTCCTTAATGCCTGGCTACCTAAGCCCTGCCCCTGTTTCTGAGGATTGATAAAAAATCTCCCGATATGAAGATTCCTGTCTTCTAGCCTGATTTTCTGGATAAGCCCCACAAACTCTTGTCCATCAAAGATTGAAAAGATTCCTTCCAAATCTTGCAAGATTTGAATTGTTAAGGGGAAAGGAATCATTGTTCCCATCCATTGTTCTTGAAAGGATTTGCCAAGGGAGTTGGACCATTGGCATAAGAGCTGAGCATTTTCTGTACTCACATTTTCTTCAAAACGAATCATCATCTTGACCTCACCATCTTATATATGTTTCTCCATTATACTACTTCTCCTATTTTTTACGAATAGATAAGTATGATTGATCTTTATTTTTTTCTTATCGGGAGCATTCTCGCTTCTTTCTTGGGTTTGGTCATTGACCGTTTTCCTGAGCAATCCATTATCCGTCCGGCTAGTCACTGCGATTCCTGTCAGACTCGCTTGCGTCCCTTAGATTTGATTCCTATCCTCTCTCAGGTCTTTAATCGCTTTCGCTGTCGCTACTGCAAGGCTCGCTATCCATTCTGGTATGCCCTCTTTGAACTAGGCTTAGGAATCCTCTTTCTGTCTTGGTCTTGGGGCTTTCTTTCCTTGGGGCAAGTCATCCTCATAACTGCTGGCTCAACCTTGGGAATCTACGACTTTCGCCATCAGGAATATCCTTTACTAGTCTGGCTGACGTTTCATCTAATCCTAATGGCCTGCTCTGACTGGAATCTGGTTATGGTCTTCTTTCTTACTCTTGGAATCATGGCCCATTTTATCGACATTCGTATAGGAGCAGGTGATTTTCTCTTTCTATCATCTTGTGCTCTCGTCTTTAGTGTGACCGAATTACTGATTTTGATCCAGTTTTCTTCTGCGACGGGGATCCTAGCCTTTCTCCTCCAAAAGAAAAAGGAAAGACTTCCTTTCGTGCCTTTCCTCTTACTAGCTGCTTGTTTGATTATTTTTGGTAAGCTACTGCTTGTTTGATAAAGTCCTGAATCGGCTCTCCTTGGTGGAGAGCTTTTACAATTTTCGAACCGACGATAACGCCATCGGACACCGCATTGAAGCGTTCCACATCATCCTGACTAGATACGCCAAAACCTGTCAAGACTGGGATGTCTGCTACTTGATGCAATTGTGCCAAGTGCTTGTCCAAGTCTGCGCGGTAATTTCCTGATTTCCCTGTCACCCCATTGATAGCAACGGCATAGACGAATCCCTCTGCCCCTTCAATCAACTCTTTCTGACGCTCAATCCCTGTCGTCAAACTAACTAGGGGAATCAAGGCGATGTCTGTATCTGCCAAAAATGGCTCTACAAAATTAGCATGCTCATGAGGCAGGTCTGGGATAATCAAGCCCTTAACAGCTGTATCTGACAAATCTTTGACAAAGTTCTCCACACCGTACTGAAAGAGGGGGTTGAAGTAGGTCATGATGACCAGGGGAACCTCTGTTTGAATGGTTTTCAAGGTTTCAACTAGAGCCTGGGTAGAAGTCCCGTGGACCAGACTGCGCAGACCTGCTTCCTCGATCACAGGTCCATCTGCAACTGGGTCTGAAAAGGGAATGCCCACTTCAATAGCAGAGACACCCAAATCTTCTAGAAAGTGGATTGTTTCTCCTAGTCCATCCAAACCTTTCTCGTGGTCTCCAGCCATGATATAGGGAACGAAAATTCCCTTTCCAGCTGCTTTTATGGCCTTTAATTTTTCTGTTAGTGTCTTAGACATGTGCTTCTCCCTTCTTTGCTGCATCTGCTTCCAAGCGATCCTTGACTTGAACCACATCCTTGTCCCCACGACCGGATAGGCAGACAATCATAGACTTGTCTGGTCCAAGTTCTTTGGCCAATTTCACCGCAAAGGCGATGGCATGGCTAGATTCCAAGGCTGGGATAATCCCTTCCACACGAGACAAGAGCTGGAATCCTTCCAAGGCTTCCTCGTCTGTCACAGGAACATAGCTGGCGCGTTTGATATCATGGTAGTGAGAATGTTCTGGACCGATACCAGGATAGTCCAAACCTGCTGAGATAGAGAAGGCTTCAAGAATTTGACCATGAGCATCTTGAAGCACATCCATGAGGGAACCGTGAAGGACACCCGGACGACCCTTGGTCAAGGTCGCTGCGTGATGCTCCGTGTCCACACCAAGTCCTGCCGCTTCAGCTCCATACATAGCTACAGATTCATCTTCCACAAATGGATGGAAGAGACCAATGGCATTGGAACCACCACCAACACAGGCTACTAGGGCATCTGGTAAGTCTTGACCTGTCAATTCACGGTACTGTTGTTTAGCTTCTCGACCGATCACACTTTGGAAGTCACGAACGATTTCTGGGAATGGATGAGGTCCCAAGGCAGAACCAAGGATATAGTGGGTATCGTCGATATTAGCCACCCATGAACGAAGGGCTGCATTGACCGCGTCCTTGAGCACGCGCGAACCATCTGTTACTGCCTCAACCTTGGCTCCCAAAAGCTCCATACGGAAGACATTGAGTGCTTGGCGTTTGACATCTTCCTCACCCATATAGATGGTACATTCCATGTTAAAGAGGGCTGCAGCTGTTGCAGTTGCCACACCGTGCTGACCAGCACCAGTTTCTGCGATAATTTTCTTTTTGCCCATGCGTTTAGCGAGAAGAACTTGTCCCAAGGCATTGTTAATCTTGTGGGCCCCTGTATGGTTGAGGTCTTCCCGTTTGAGATAGATCTTGGCGCCACCGATATGCTGGGTCAAGTTTTTTGCATAGTAAAGAGGAGTTTCACGTCCTACATACTGGCGCAAAAGTTGGTTTAATTCCTCTTGGAAACTTGGGTCCGCCTGACTTTCACGATAAGCTTTTTCCAACTCCAAAACTGCTGTCATCAATGTTTCTGGGACGAAACGTCCGCCGAATTTTCCGTAAAATCCATCTTTATTTGGTTCTTGATATGCCATGCTTTGCCCTCTCTATAAATCTTCTAATCTTTTCCTGATCTTTTTGTCCATCTGTCTCCACTCCGCTCGATACATCTACTGCATAGGGAGTAAAGTGTTGAATTGCTTTTGCTACATTGTCTTCCTTTAGCCCACCTGCGATGAAGAAAGGCTGAGCTAGTCCCGTCGTATCTAGTTGACCCCAGTCAAAGGTCTGGCCACTCCCTGCCACAGGGGCATCAAAGAGTAGATAGTCTGCCCAAGAATGAGGCACATGACCCTCTCCATCCACCTGCACAGCCTGAATGCTAGCACAAGGCAAATCCTCAAACAAATCATCCGCCACCTGACTATGAACTTGAACCAAGTCCAAGCCAACTTTTTCAATCGCTTCTAGCAATTCTACCCGACTTGGTGAGACAAATACGCCAACCTTTTTTACATCTGCAGGAATGAGCTTTGTCAGCTCAGCAGCCTCTTCCAAGGTCACCTGTCTTTTACTAGGCGCAAAGACAAAACCAATGTAGTCTGCCCCTGCTGATACGGCTGTCTCTACCGCTTCTTTGGTCGATAGTCCACAAATCTTAACCTTTGTCAATCTGCAACTCCTTGATTCTCTGGTCTACACCTTCTGCCTGCATGAGCGCTGTTCCCACCAAGATTCCGTTAAAGGATGGTGCTACTCGTTCCGCATCCTGCCTTGTGAAAATAGCAGATTCAGATATGTACAAGCAATCATCTTTGAAGTGTTTAGCCAAGTCTACACTGGTCTGCAAGTCGACTGCAAAGGTGGTCAAGTTACGGTTATTAACCCCAATAATCTCCGCTCCAAGTCTGTGGGCCACTTCTAGTTCAGCAAGATTGTGGGTTTCCACCAAGACTTCCAGACCAAGCTCTGTCGCGTAGCCATACAGTTCCTTGAGGCGTTCTTCTGACAAGGCAGCCACGATGAGCAAGATAACTGTCGCACCTGCATTACGAGCGCGGATAATTTGCTTTTCGTCGATGATAAAATCCTTGTTGAGCGTCGGAATCTCTACCTGACTGGAAATCTCCCGTAGATAATCCAAATGCCCTTTAAAGAAAATATCATCTGTCAAAACTGAAATCATCACTGCACCATTCACTTCATAAGTCTGGGCCTGTTGCGCAATATCCACATCGAGATTAATATCTCCCAGACTAGGGCTAGCTTTCTTGACCTCAGCGATTACCTGCAAACGGTCACGGTGATTCTTCAAAAATTCTGCTAAGCGATAGGTCTGGCGCAAGGGCTGGACTTCCTCCAGCTCCATCTGCTCGACCTCACGCGCCTTCTGCTCTAAGATTCGTGCTAAAAATTCCTGACTCATTTTTGGTACTCCTGTAACAGTTTGAGTTTTTCAAGGGCCTTGCCACTAGCAATCACTTGACGGGCCAAGGAAACCCCTTCCTTGATACTAGCTACCTTACCATTAGCATAGAAACCAAGACCAGCATTTAGAACTGTCGTTTCCAAGAATGGGCTTGGTTCGTTTTTAAGAACGCTAAGCAAAATTTCTGCATTTTCCTGAGCATTGCCACCACGGATATCTTCGATAGCGTAGCGTTCCATCCCCAAATCCTCTGGAGTGAAGCTTGACAAGGTGATTTCGCCATTTTCAAGAAGAGCAATATTGGTTGTCCCGTTCAAGCCAGCTTCATCCAAGCCTTCTGGTCCAGCAACCACGATGGCACGTTTGCGACCCATATTTTTCAAAACCTGAGCGGTACTTTCTAGCAGTTCTGGACGACTAATGCCAAGCAACTGTGTTTCCAAGGCCATTGGATGAATCAGTGGACCAGTCAAGTTCATAATCGTTGGAATTCCTAGTTCCAAACGAGCAGGCATGATGTACTTCATAGCTGGGTGCATATTTTTAGCAAAGAGAAAGACGATTCCAGTTTTATCAAAGACCTTACCTAGTTCAGCTGGTTTAAGGTCAAGATTGATGCCCAATGCTTGAAGGACATCTGCCGAACCCGATTTAGAAGAAATCGAGCGGTTACCGTGTTTTGCCATATGAATGCCGCCACCAGCCAAGACAAAGGCTGCAGTTGTGGAAATGTTAAAGCTGAAAGACTTGTCTCCACCTGTACCGCAGTTATCCATAGCATCATGGATTTCAGTTGGAATGTGTTGGGCATGCCCTCTCATGACTTGTGCAATGGCTGTGCGCTCTTCCGGTGTTTCCCCCTTCATCTTAAGAGCTAAAAGGAGAGAAGCAATCTGCGCTTCGGTTACACGCCCAGTAACGATACGCTCAATGACATCCGTCATTTCCACACCTGATAAATTTTCAAATTTTGCTATTTTTTCAATAATCTCTTTCATCCTGGTTTCCTCACTTTACAACCTTCTCGATAAAATTCCGAATAGAAGACAAGCCATCTGGCGTTCCGATACTCTCTGGATGGTACTGGAAGCCATAAATCGGCAGGCTTTTGTGTTGAATTCCCATAATAGCTTGGTCATCAGTCGAACGAGCTGTCACTTCAAAGCCTTCTGGCATTTCTTCAATCAAAATACTGTGATAACGCATGACCGCACGACCATCCTCAATATCTTGGTAGAGAACAGAAGGCACTTCAAAGCTGATATGGCTCTGTTTCCCATGCATGACTTTTGGAGCCAAGCCTAGCTTACCACCAAAGACTTCTGCAATGGCTTGGTGTCCCAAACAAATTCCTAGAATCGGCTTCTTACCTGCAAAGTCACGAATCATGTCTTCCATCTTTCCAGCATCAACTGGCCAACCTGGACCAGGAGAAAAAACCAGACCATCTGCTTTTTCAGCTTCTTCATATAGCTTGGGATTATCATTTCTCAAGACCTGAACTTCTGCGAAATTCCCGATATATTGGGCCAAGTTATAGGTAAAGGAATCATAGTTGTCAATCAATAAAATCATGGTCTTAGCTCTCCAATTCTAGTCATAGATTTTGCTTTGTTAATGGTTTCTTGGTATTCGTTTTGGGCGATGGAATCGTAGACAATCCCTGCTCCAGCCTGCACATAGGCTATTTGATTTTTAAGAATCATAGTTCGGATGGCAATGGCAAAGTCCATATCACCTGTAGCAGACAAGTAGCCGATTGCTCCTGCGTATACGCCCCGTTTTTCTGTTTCCAGTTCATAGATGCGTCTCATAGCTCGAATCTTTGGAGCTCCTGAAACTGTTCCAGCTGGAAGTGTAGCTTTCAAGGCATCCATGGCAGTGAGGTCTGGAAGCAAACGACCCTTGACCACACTGGTCAAATGCATGACATAGCGGAAGAGCTCCACTTCCATATACTTGGTGACTTGAACACTGGCCGTTTCAGAGATGCGGCCGATATCATTACGTCCCAAGTCTACCAACATCCGATGTTCTGCTGTTTCCTTCTTATCAGAAAGCAGGTCTGTCGCCAAGGCCTTGTCTTCTTCATCCGTAGCTCCTCTTGGTCGCGTACCTGCAATCGGATTGGTAGTTACGATGCCATTTTTGACAGAAACCAAACTTTCAGGACTGGCACCGATGATTTGATAGTCCCCAAAATCATAGAAATAGAGGTAATTGGATGGATTGGTCACGCGGAGATTTCTGTAGAAGTCAAATGGATTTCCGGTAACTTCTGCTGAGAAGCGTTGACTGAGTACACATTGGAACATATCACCATTACGAATCAAGTCACGAGCGGTTTCCACCATTTGCTCAAACTTCTGAGGAGCGATATGCGGTTTGAAGTCCAGCGGAAATAGATCCAAATCTTCAAATTCATTTGGAGCATGAATGCGTAATTCCTCAAGCACTTGATTCAAGGCTTTTTCCAAGTCTTCTTGACTACGCTCGCTGTAGAGAGCATCCTCAATGACATGGATTTTTTCCTTCTTGTGGTCAAAAACCATGTAGCTCTCATAGACAAAGAAATGCATGTCTGGCGTCCCAATGGTATCCTCAGGGATTTGACCGATTTCCTCATAGAGCGAAATCATATCGTAACCGACAAAACCAATAGCTCCTCCACCAAAAGGTAGATATGAATGATGCTGGCTCTTATGAGTCACTTCATAAAGGAAATCCAAAGGATCCCGATCAATCACTTGACCATTTTGATAAAGAACCCCATTTTCAAACTGAATCTCAAAAACTGGATTATAGGCCAGGATAGAAAAACGAGCGGTTTCCTTGTCTCTCGGAATACTCTCTAAAATAACCTTGTGTTGCCCCTTTAGGCGCATATAAGCCAAGATTGGTGATAAGACATCTCCATGAATGATCCGTTCCATTGTAATTTTCCTTTCAGTTCTAATTCTAGTCCGTGGCGATTGTATGAAAAATCCCCACGCAAAATAACTTGCGTGAGGACGAAATTCGCGGTGCCACCTCAATTATAGGATTTCTCCTATCTCTCATTCCTGTCTCAGAACCTTCCTGTAACAGGCTGTGCGATAAAGGGCACTCCCTTGAGAATTATGTTTTCTTCTCTCGTTTCAGATGGACCCAACCTTACAGCTTTCTCTGCTTGTTTCCAGCAACCACAAGCTCTCTGTGAGAGAAAAGACTGTAATTTTTCCATCTCTTATTTTTTAGCTTCTAGGTAGTCTGCAATCGCAGCTACGTCCTTGTCTCCACGACCAGAGACATTGATGATGATAATCTCATCTTTACTTAGTTTCGGTGCACGTTTTACCGCTTCTGCGATCGCGTGCGAACTTTCGATCGCTGGGATAATCCCTTCAGTCTTGCTGAGAAGGAGCAAGGCTTGAACAGCTTCTTCATCTGTCGCTGCTACGTATTCCACGCGACCTGAATCTTTAAAGTAGGCGTGTTCTGGGCCAACCCCTGGATAGTCCAAACCAGCTGAGATAGAGTAAACTGGCGCTAGCTCTCCATCTTCCTTAAAGACTGCATAAGTCTTCATACCGTCGACAATTCCGACACTACCTTTTGTCATAGTGGCTGCGTGCTTGTCTGTGTCAAGTCCGTGACCGGCAGCTTCGACCCCAACCAATTTGACTTCTTCATCAGCCACATACTGTGAAAAAGCACCGATGGCATTGGAACCACCACCTACACAGGCAATGACGTAGTCTGGTAAACGGCCTTCTTTTTCTAAGATTTGACGACGAGATTCTTCACTGATGACCTTTTGGAATTCATGAACAATTGTAGGATAAGGATGAGGTCCTACAGCAGATCCCAAAACGTAGAAGGCTTCAAGGTCATTCATCCATGCTCCAAAGGCTGCATCAACCGCATCCTTAAGAGTTCGTGTCCCCGTTTCAACTGCGTGAACAGTCGCTCCCATCATCTCCATACGGAAGACATTGAGTCGTTGACGCTCCACATCTTCTGCCCCCATGTAGACATCACAGGCCATACCAAACTTAGCTGCAGCAGCTGCTGTCGCAACACCGTGCTGACCAGCTCCTGTTTCTGCGATCACTCGTTTTTTGCCCATACGTTTGGCAAGAAGAATTTGTCCTAAAACATTGTTGAGCTTGTGAGAACCAAGGTGATTAAGGTCTTCGCGCTTGAGATAAATCTTAGCTCCACCTAGGTGGTCTGTTAAACTTTCCGCAAAATAGAGCGGTGTTTCGCGACCTGAATAATCCTTCAAGTAATGGCGAAATTCTGCCAAAAATTCTGGATCATCCTTGTATTTGTCAAATGTCACTTCCAACTCATCCAACAAAGCCTGAATCGGCTCCGGTACAAAACTACCACCAAATTGTCCAAAATAACCTTTAGTTGTCATAAAATTTTTCCTCTTTCCATATTAATCCGGCCGTTTTGTTTGCTTTTAGTAGTAGGCAAGGAGCTGCAGATAGAACTCAAGTTCATCAAAGCGACTTAACGCCCTAATAAAAGATAAACAAAATGACCGAAAGAAAAAAGCCCACACACAGAATCTACTTCCATGTGAGGGCGTTGGTAACGCGGTGCCACCTCAATTGTAAAGGGACTATCCCCCTTTACATCTCTGCCTTGTCTAACAACAAGTTGCACTATAAGGTGTGCGCACCGAATTTTCATTGTTTCAAATTCATTTTTAAAATCAGCCCACTTTCACTACTTCCAACCACCTGTTCACAATCACCACAGGCTCCCTGAAGATCAAACATAGTTACTTTTCTGATTTATTGAGAATATTATATGTTATTGTTCTATCTTTGTCAAGATTTTTTTATGATTTTTTTCCTGAACCGAGTATTTCTTCGGAAATTCTCACCAAAGTCTGAACGATATAATCAACCTCATCATCACTTAATTTTGTATGAAGAGGGAGCGTAATTTCATTTTCAAAGAAGGCATAGGCTCTTGGATAATCTGCCATATCAAAGCCAAGATTCTTATAAGCTGTCAAGAGAGGAAGCGGTTTGTAGTGTACATTACTTGCAATTCCTGCTTTGGCCAATTCTTGGATAATACGATTACGCTCTTCTAGACTAGCACCTTCTACATGGGTGATGTAGAGGTGACGACAAGATTCGACAGTATCAGTCTTGTGTGCCAGTGGGTGAATACGAGTACCCGCAAAGCCACGATTATAGCGATCCACGATGTCCTTACGACGTTGTAGCAAACCAGGGTAACGATCCAATTGTACCAAACCTATCGAAGCCATGATATCCGTCATGTTGCACTTATAGGCTGGTGTTACGATATCGTACTCCCATGAACCCAATTGCATCTTAGCAAGAGCATCCTTAGTCTGACCATGAAGGGAAAGGATTTGGAATTCCTTGTACATTTCTTCGTCGTCAATCGCTGGATTGGCCTTCCAAGTCGCACTTCCTCCCTCAGCCGTTGTAAAGTTTTTAACGGCATGGAATGAGAAGGAAGTAAAGTCAGCGATAGAGCCCGCAGGGTGTCCTTTATAAGTTGATCCCAAAGCATGGGCACTATCAGAGACAAGCACAATACGGTTAAAGACCTTTTGCCACTTACTTGAAGCAGTAAAGAGATCGCGTTTCTTCTCCACAATTTGGAACAAACGGTCATAGTTGCAAACAATCCCTGCAAGGTCTACTGGGATGATCACCTTAGTTTTCTCAGTGATGGCTTGCTCAAGAAGGTCATAGTCCATCTCAAACGTATCTGCTTGGATATCCACCATGACGGGTGTTGCTCCTACGTGTGTGATGACACTACATGAAGCTGTGTAAGTCATAGCTGGAACGATGACTTCATCACCAGGTCCCACTTCCAACACACGTAAAATCAACTCAAGAGCGGCGGTTGCAGAGTTGAGGCAGACAGTCTTAGGGGTCTGTGTGTATTGGGACAAGCGACGCTCCAGTTCTTTTGTCTTAGGACCTGTTGTGATCCAACCAGAACGTAGGGTATCTGCTACTTCAGCAATTTCAGCTTCGGTAATATCGGGTGGTGAAAATGGAATATTGTAATTTGGCATTGATTTGCTCCTTTTATCTGTACTCATTTTCTCATGACTACTTTATTTTAGCACTTCAAACACGGTTTGAAACATGATTTTAATGTCTCCAAGGAAACTAAACTCTCGGAGATAGGCGAGATTATAGCGCATCTTTTCAGGAAGAACATGCTCTACATAAGCCTGGTCAACTGACAGACCTTTCTCCGTCATTTGACTGATGATAGTATCCTCATCCTTGTAGTTGATGCTGGCTGGAGAGGTGATTCCTGCTGGCAAGAGCAAGGTCGCCATCATTTCAGGACTATACTGCTCGGTGTAGCGTGGCACCTCAGGTCTTGTACCGACAAAGGACATTTCGCCTTTAAGGACATTGACCAGCTGAGGCAGTTCGTCCAAGCGCACACGGCGAATGAAATTTCCCACTTTGGTAATACGGCTATCGTTAGCTGAAGTCACTAGACTTCCTTTTTTATCCGCATCCGTTACCATGGTACGGAACTTCCAAATCTTGAATGGACGATTGTACTGGGTCACGCGCTCTTGCTTGTAAATGACAGGTCCCTTGCTATCCAACTTGATCCAAATGCTCAAGATGAGAAAGATTGGGGAAGTCAAAATCAGTAAAACCAAGGCCAGAACCCAGTCCAGACAACGCTTGAAAATCAGCGAACCTTTCCTTTTAGAGACAAGCTGGTAGTAAGACTCAACCTCGCTTGATTGCATTTCCACGGGCAAGTCTTCCCATTTCAGCATGCTGTTTCTCCTTTGTTTTTATTATACTATTTGTCAACATTTTTCATTATACCACAAAATGGAAAAGGCGGTGCAAGAAATCTGTAATTTAAAGGATTTCTTTCTTATATTCAATGAAAATCAAAGTACAGCTTTGAGGTTGCAGATAAAGCTGACGTGGTTAGAATAGATTTTCAAAGAGTATTAGGACATAGCCCCTGCCTGTAAGCTATACATCTTATGATAGGTTCCTTCCAAGGCCAAGAGTTCCTCATGGGTTCCACTCTCGATAATGCGTCCCTTGTCCAAAACATAAATGCAGTTGGCGTCCTGGATGGTCGAAAGGCGATGAGCAATAGCAATGGTCGTCCGACCCTGTCTCATCTTAGCTAGGGAATCTTGAACCAAACTTTCTGTCTCCGAGTCAATATTGGCTGTCGCTTCATCCAAAATCAGGATTTTAGGCTGACTTGCGACTGTTCTGGCAAAGGCAAGAAGCTGGCGCTGACCAGTAGAAAAGCTCGAACCACGCTCAGACACAGGTGCATCATAACTCTGCGGAAGTTCCTGAATAAAGGAATCTGCATCCACAAAGGCAGCCGCAGCCTGGACTTCTTCATCACTAAGATCTTGATACATGGCGATATTGGACTTGATAGTCCCGTGATAGAGGAAGGGATCCTGCAAGACCAGACCGATATTTTTTCTCAGCTCTTCCTGACTGTAGTTCCTGATATCCACACCATCCAAGAGAACGTGGCCTGACTGAAATTCATAAAAGCGCATGAGGACATTGATAATGGAAGACTTCCCTGAACCTGTATGACCTACAAAGGCAATGGTTTCTCCCCTCTTAACCGAAAAGGAAATATCATCCAGAATCTGGTGTTTGCCGTCATATGAGAAACACACATGTTCAAAACGGATATTGCCCTCTTTGATTTTGGCTTGCCCATTTTCTTGAAGAGGCTCATAGGTCCTCTCATCAATCAAGGCAAAAACACGACTTGCAGACACCATGGACGTTTGAAGGGTTGAAAAGTTTTGCGTCACCTCAATCAGAGGATCAAAGAGACGGTTGATGTACTGGATAAAGGCATACATGGTTCCTGCTGTTATTCCCAGATAAAGCCCACGGTAGCCAAAATAAGCCATCAAAACAGCGTAGCCTAGGAGTTTCAGTAAACTCATGGCAGGACGTAAAAAGAGGGCGTCCAAGGCTACAGAACGGTTGGCGTAGACCAAGTGTTCTTGGTTGATTTCATCAAATTCTGCCTGCAGGCGCTTCTCTTGATTGAATGCTTGGATAATTCTGATCCCTTCAATACTTTCTGCTAGCTTGCTATTGATATCCGACAAGAGACTTCTAGTTTTTTCGATGATTTTCACTGACTTTTTCCGATAGAGATTGACCAAAAGGAAAATCAAGGGAAGAAAGAGCAAGACTAAACCTGTCAAACGAAAATCCAGTACCAACATGGTATACAGAGTTGTCAGAAAGATAAAAACTGCTGAGATAAAACTGGATAAAATCCCTGAAAACATGTCACTTATGGTCTCGGTGTCATTGGTCAAACGAGAGACAATCGAACCAGCTGGCGTCTTGTCAAAATAGAACATGCCTAGCTTCTCCATATTAGCAAAGGCATCCCGACGAATATCTCTAACAATACTGTAGGACACGCGCGCAAAGAGAAGATTGCCGACATACTGAACTAGAGTCTGCAGGATGTAAAGACCATAGTAGACCAGCAAAACGGTCACAGCAAGTTGGTTGAGATTGCTGAGATACTGGTCGATAAAGTGGGAAGCTACAAGGGGAATCACGCTTTTAATGACCGTAGTCGCTAGGAGAAAGCTTAGTGCCAAAACGGTCAGGAGGCCATAGGGCTTGAGATAAGTCATCAAGCGCTTCAATACAGCCCATTGTTCTTGCTTATTCTGCATCTTCTTCTCCTTTCATTTCCAACTGCTGAGACTGATAGGTTTGGGCATACCAGCCATCTAAAGCTAGCAGGTCTTCGTGTGTACCGCGTTCTATGATTTGGCCATTTTGAAGAACCAAAATCAGATCTGCATGGACGACTGCACTGAGACGATGGGCTGTGATGATAGTTGTCTTATCCTTCCGCGTCTCCTTGAGATTATCGATGATCGCATACTCTGTCTTGGCATCCACGGCTGACAAGGAATCATCTAAAATCAAGATATCAGGGTCTAAAATCATCGCCCGACTCATAGCCAGACGTTGCTTTTGACCACCAGAAAGACTAACTCCTTTTTCACCAATAAGCGTATCAAATCCCCGAGGCATAGCTACAATGTCTTGGTAAACTTGGGCTAGCTTAGTCGCTTCCTCGACCGTTGAAAGGGGCAAATTAGGATTGCCAAAGCGGATATTGTCTAAAATCGAAGTCGCAAAGAGGAACTGGTCCTGAGGAACATAGCCCATAAGGCTGCGAAGGTCCGTCAGACGATAATTCCGAATATCATGCCCGTTTAGATAAATGGCTCCCTTATCCACATCGTATTCTCGCAAGAGCAGTTTGATTAAAGATGTTTTCCCAGAACCTGTCTGTCCGACCAAGCCCAGAGTTTGCCCTTTTGCCAAGCTAAAGTGAATATCCGTCAGTGTTTCTTCATTTTCAAAGGCAAAGCTGTCAATATCGTACTCCAAGCGCCCATTTTCAATACCGTCCAGAGGTAACTCAGGGTCATGTACAGGAGATTCCTGAGACAAAAGATCCTCAATTCGCTGATAGGACACCTTCCCTCGCTGAGTAATATTAAAGAGGAAACCAATGGCCATAAGAGGCCAGACCAACATATCCAAGTAGCTGATAAAGGTAACCAGATTCCCAACGGTGATTTGCCCTTTCTGAACCATCAAGGAACCGACCAAAAGAGTTAAAACGTAGGACGAACCAACAAACAATAGAACCATAGGGTCAAAGAGACTATCGTATTTCATGGTTTGCAGGTTCTTTTGAAAGGTCAATTCATTAACTGTCTGAAAGGACTTCAACTCGTCCGCCTGATAACCGAAAGATTTGGTCACTTTGATACCTGATACAGACTCCTGCACCTTGTTATTGAGTTCAGAAAAGGCAGCTTGCGATTCGCCAAAAGCCTTGTGAGTCTTTCTGCCTAAACGACTAGTTGCATAAGCCATGAAAGGCAGGGGTAAAATAGCAACCAAGGTCATTTGCCAAGAAATGCTAAAAAGCATGGTCAGCAAAGTCACCAGAGCCGTGATGGAAGCATCCACTGCTGACATGACTCCTCCACCTGCCAGACGCGTTAGGGCATTGATATCATTGGTGGCGTGTGCCATCAAGTCCCCCGTCCGATAGGTTTGATAAAAGGCTGGCGACATCTTAGTAAAATGCTCAAACAAGCGAGACCGCATAATCTGCCCCAGACGATAGGAAGTCCCAAGGATATACATACGCCAAACATAGCGCAGATAGTACATCCCAAAGGCTGCCAGCAGTAGATAAAATAGATTAAGAAGGAGGTCCTGATGGGTTAATTGTCCCGACGTAATGGCATCAATCACCCGTCCCATGACCATGGGGGGAATAAGGTTGAGGACAGAGACCAAGACCAAGGCCACAATCCCGACTAGATAACGGCGTTTTTCTAACTTGAAAAACCACCAGAGTTTTTGAATAATGGACATAAAATCCCTTTCTGATTGCAAATGGAAACCTGAGGCCAAGACTCAATGAAAATCAAAGAGCAAACTAGGAAACTAGCCGCAGGCTGCTCAAAGCACTGCTTTGAGGTTGTAGATAGAACTGACGAAGTCAGTAACCTACATACGGCAAGGCGACGTTGACGCAGTTTGAATTTGATTTTTGAAGAGTACAAGACCCCAGGTTTTTCTTATTCATAAGTTACGACGGAGACGACACCCTTGTCATACTCAGCGATAAAGATATTGGCCACATTGTCATACCCTTGTTTGCTGAGGTTATCAAGCAGCCATTCTTCGCTCCGACCAATGGTCTCCAAAATTTCGACTTGGATAACACCGTCTGTGACAACAGGATACTTGGGATTCTCATCTCCCATTTGGACTACGATGAGTTGACCGTTCTGCTCCTGCATAGCGCGTTTGACTTGTTTCATTTGGAAAATTCCCTGACTACGGAGCTTAAGAGCTACGTCCGCTGCAGATAAACCAACCGAACGGCAGGCTTCTGGATCAATCTTCCCATTTTTGATGAGCAGGGTTGGCTTCCCATCAATCAAACGTTTCACAAAGTGAACATTGTTGTTGAGCCATTTGAGAGTCAAGACCAGAATGGTCCACATAATCAGGATAACTGCATACTGAAGGATACTGATGGCGCTATTGTAAATCACCCCACCGATGATCCCCCCAAGTACATAGTTCTGAATTTGGTCTATTGCTGAGTTAGGCGCTAGGTTACCCTTTCCTGTCACATTGATTACAAAAACCAGAGAAAAGAGACCCAAGGCTAGTTTGATTAAAATTTCGATATAATTGAGTGTCATTTGTTCACCTCCACCAGTTCAATTGCATCTGTTTTATACAATTCGACTTTCTCTAGCAGGTACTTGTCTGGCTCACTTCCGTTCAAGGCACGGTAATAGCGATCTCCGACCTTGATAAGTGCGCCATCAGTGTCGGCAGAAGTATTGACATAGACTTCTGACTTGTCTACTCCCAATTCTTTGGAAACAAGCTCGATGAAATGAAGTGAAGCTTGAAATTTATTGTTAGAAACTTGATTGTTTTGATAAGTCGTGATGCTGACCAAAAGGAGAGCTAATAAGGTCAAAGCTGAAATCATGACCAACTCACGAAATTTGGTCCCCTTTTTATCATGATAAGCCTTGAAAGCTAAAAATCCTGTCACAGCTAATAGGACAATCCCTAAACCAATCATGATACCATTTTGCTGACCAATTTGGCTGAGGACATAGTCATAAGAATAGAATTTCATGTATTTTCACTCCCTTTCATAAAATCATTCTTAATTATAAATGAAAGAGGGTGATTTTTCAAACCATACGTTGGGGAAATACGCCTTTTTTTGATATAATATAGTCTATAATCTGAATGAAAAAGGTAAGTTTATGAAACTCATCTCATGGAATATTGATTCCCTCAATGCAGCCCTAACGAGTGACTCAGCTCGTGCAAAATTGTCCCAAGAAGTCCTACAAACCTTGGTCGCTGAAAATGCTGATATCATCGCTATCCAAGAAACCAAGCTTTCTTCAAAAGGGCCTACAAAAAAACACTTGGAAATTTTAGAAGAACTCTTCCCAGGTTATGAAAACACTTGGCGTTCCTCTCAAGAACCTGCTCGCAAAGGCTACGCTGGAACCATGTTCCTTTATAAGAAAGAACTCACACCAACGATTAGCTTCCCAGAAATCGGTGCTCCTTCTACCATGGATTTGGAAGGCCGCATCATCACCTTGGAATTTGATGCATTTTTCGTGAGCCAAGTATACACACCAAACGCTGGAGACGGTCTAAAACGCTTGGAAGAACGCCAAATCTGGGATGTCAAATATGCTGAGTATTTGGCTCAACTAGACAAAGAAAAACCAGTCCTTGCGACTGGAGACTACAACGTAGCTCACAAGGAAATCGACCTTGCAAATCCTGCCAGCAATCGCCGTTCACCTGGATTTACCGACGAGGAACGCGCTGGATTTACCAACCTCTTGGCAACTGGATTTACCGACACCTTCCGTCATCTTCACGGCGATGTCACAGAGCGTTACACTTGGTGGGCGCAACGCAGCAAGACTTCTAAAATCAACAATACAGGCTGGAGAATCGACTACTGGCTCACTAGCAACCGCGTGGCTGACAAGGTGACCAAGTCTGACATGATTGACTCGGGTGCGCGTCAAGACCATACGCCGATTGTATTGGAAATTGAACTCTAAGGAGAAAGTTAATGGACTATCAAGCTGTCATTCCTGAATTTGTAGTATCTGACCTCGAAAAGTCACGCCACTTCTACTGCGATTTGCTGGGATTTTCTGTCGAATACGAGCGTCCAGAGGAGAAATTTCTCTTCCTCTCGCTTGAAGACTGCCAACTTATGCTAGAAGAAGGCAGCACAGAAGAATTAGCCCAACTAACCTATCCTTTCGGGCGCGGTGTCAATATTTCCTTTGGCATTGAAGATGTCCCTCAGCTCCACCAAAAACTGCTGGAAGCTGACTATCCTATCCATCGTCCGCTGACCAAGAGAACATTTCGTGTTGGGGATCATTACATCTATCCTCACGAATTTGCAGTCTTGGATCCCGATGGCTATTTTTTAAGATTTAGCGAATAGAAGAATAAAAGGCTACAATACTTTCTAGCGTTGCAGCCTTTTATTCGTTCGCTTTTATGATCTATTTACTAACAAAACATTTGATTTCTAAAGCTATTTAGTGTAAAATAATGACATTAACGCTATTGCGTTTGATAATAGTACCATTTTACTTGTTTATGTCGTGAATTGGCACGACGTTTCTACAAGGTGCCGGAACACCTAACAATGAGTATGTCAGCTGAAGGTATGGTGTTGGCCATGCCTATTTTAGGGACTTACTTAGGGGATTAAGTAGGTCCTTTTTCTATTACATACTAGAAACTCTAGACAAGCAAATGAAGCATCTTTTAGACTTTAGGAGGTCTTATGAAATTATTAGAAGAGCGCATCCTTCAGGATGGGCATATCTTGGGTGACAACATCCTCAAGGTAGATTCCTTTTTAACCCACCAAGTTGACTTCAGCTTGATGCGAGAGATCGGTAAGGTATTTGCGGAAAAATTTTCTTCTGCTGGCATTACCAAGGTCGTGACCATTGAAGCGTCAGGCATTGCCCCAGCCGTTTTTACAGCTGAAGCCTTAGGTGTTCCCATGATTTTTGCCAAAAAAGCTAAAAACATCACCATGAACGAAGGCATCTTAACTGCTCAAGTCTACTCCTTTACCAAGCAGGTGACCAGCACAGTTTCCATCGCTGGAAAATTCCTCTCACCAGAGGACAAGGTCTTGATTATCGATGATTTCCTTGCCAATGGACAAGCTGCCAAAGGATTGATCCAAATCATCGAACAGGCCGGAGCAAAAGTTGAAGCGATTGGTATCGTGATTGAAAAATCCTTCCAAGATGGTCGTGATTTACTTGAAAAAGCAGGCTACCCTGTCCTATCGCTCGCTCGCTTGGATCGTTTCGAAAACGGTCAAGTCGTATTTAAGGAGGCAGATCTCTAATGCAAAAACAAGAAAAACACTCGCAAGCAGCCGTTCTTGGCTTACAGCACTTACTAGCCATGTACTCAGGTTCTATCCTGGTTCCTATCATGATTGCGACAGCCCTTGGCTATTCAGCTGAGCAGTTGACCTACCTGATTTCTACAGATATCTTCATGTGTGGGGTGGCAACCTTCCTCCAACTCCAACTCAACAAATACTTTGGGATTGGACTACCAGTCGTTCTCGGAGTAGCCTTCCAGTCAGTCGCTCCCTTGATTATGATTGGGCAAAGCCATGGTAGCGGTGCTATGTTTGGTGCCCTTATCGCATCAGGTATTTACGTGGTTCTGATTTCAGGTGTTTTCTCAAAAGTGGCCAATCTCTTCCCATCTATCGTAACAGGATCTGTTATTACCACGATTGGGTTGACCTTGATTCCGGTCGCTATTGGAAATATGGGAAATAACGTTCCAGAGCCAACTGGTCAAAGCCTCTTGCTTGCAGCTATCACTGTTTTGATTATCCTCTTGATTAACATCTTTACCAAAGGATTTATCAAGTCCATCTCTATTTTGATTGGCTTGGTTGTCGGAACTGCCATCGCTGCTACCATGGGATTGGTGGACTTCTCGCCTGTTGCTGCAGCACCACTAGTCCATGTCCCAACTCCCCTCTACTTTGGGATGCCAACCTTTGAGATCTCTTCTATTGTCATGATGTGTATCATCGCAACGGTGTCTATGGTTGAATCTACTGGTGTTTATCTGGCCTTGTCTGATATTACTAATGACCCAATCGACAGCACGCGCCTGCGCAACGGTTACCGCGCAGAAGGTCTGGCTGTACTTCTCGGAGGAATCTTTAACACCTTCCCTTACACAGGATTTTCACAAAACGTTGGTTTGGTTAAATTGTCAGGTATCAAGACTCGCCTGCCAATCTACTACGCAGCTGGTTTCCTAGTCCTCCTTGGACTCCTACCTAAGTTTGGTGCGCTCGCTCAAATCATTCCGAGCCCTGTTCTTGGAGGCGCCATGCTGGTGATGTTTGGATTTGTTTCCCTTCAAGGGATGCAAATCCTCGCTCGCGTTGACTTTGCTAACAATGAACACAACTTCCTTATCGCAGCTGTTTCAATCGCTGCTGGTGTAGGTCTAAATAACAGTAATCTCTTTGTCAGCATGCCGACAGCCTTCCAAATGTTCTTCTCAAACGGAATCGTCGTAGCCAGCCTACTTGCCATTGTACTCAATGCCATATTAAATCGGAAAAAGAAATAAGAAAAAGAGGCGTGAACCTCTTTTTTGTTTCTAACTAATGAACAATTATAGTAAAAATAAATCCGCTAAAAATCCTTCTCTTAACATCTTTAAATTAAACACATTCATAATGTTACTAAATGCTTCTGCTAGTGGTAAGTGCGCTGTTTTCCATCCTTGACCATCAGTAACCCAAACAAATTCTACATCGTCATTTGAGGTAATAACAAATTGACTAAGTTCAGTAAACTCTCCAGCCACCGCTTTTAATTTACTTCCTCCTCCGCCATAGTAATTCGTTTCAATCAGCCAAACCTTATGTTTTTCTCGGGAATAAACTGCAACATCAAATCTTCTCTCAGACTTATCAACAGGTACTTTAATCCCCCACTTATCCTTAATAAATTGGGCTGTAGCTTGAGATTTCCATTCCAGTTTTTGTTCCTGAGAAATTTTTGCTACATGTCTCTCTAAAATCCCCTCCATGGTTGTTCCACTTCGGTTTTTTCGTGCATTGCTGTCTAATCCAGTCTCTACTCCATAAACATAATCAACTAATGAACGATTAGCATGTTGTTGTAAAAAATTCAGTAAACCAGATTGCTCAATAAATTTCATGTAGTCATCTATTCTACTAGTGTCTATCGTTTTGAAATCCAATTGCTCAAAAGACATATTATCGTTTTCATCTATTGTTAAAACATCTAAAACTTTATCACGACTTGCAATCAAGCTAGGAATTGCTTTTAACAAATTAGGTTGTTTAGTGAATAGGTATAATGCGTCTGAATAGATATCATCTTTACCAATTAAGTAGTTTAAAGTATTCAACTCTAGTTCATACTTCTTTGTCTCACGTTCAACTTTCTCCCAGTTTACATAATACTCGGGAGTACGATTTGTTATTGAGAGCGTATTTAAAAAATTTTGTAATCTATCTTCTGATGATAAAGAAATGTAAGTATTAAAATTCATGTTTTCCTTTCTTGCTAATTAAAATAATCCAAAAAATGACATGTCGTATTCATCAAGCATTATTTTAATACCATCCCCACGTAACATTTCAAAAGTATCTCGATATTTATCTTGACCAAAGAAACTTTTATTTCCAACAAATATAAATTGCACGGAAAATGGCTCACCCTCTTGCACACTATCTAACAAACGTTGATAAATACGTCGTTTATTTCCGAATCCCAGTAGTTTTTCATCGACACTTCCTTCACTTTCCTGCCATTTTTTCTCAACTATATAAACTGTATGATTTTCAAAATTTATAAATACTTCATCTGGTTTCCATTGTTTAGAATTGGTATTATCAATTCCCAATTCTTTCAAAAAATCATAAAATCTATATTGAGGCATAATCTTACCGATGAGTTCTTCTTCCCCAATTCTAAAAACTTCAAAACCTTTTGTCGCTTTTCTATCTTTAAAATCTATTTCTTTAACTTTATAGCCAGGAAGGGAGTCTACTAATTCCGAAAAGTCAGTATCTCTTTCAAATTTCAAACCATGAATGGTCGTTTTTGCCCCTCCTCCATGTTTATTTGGTTTTCTTGCCATAGTTTTCCTCCTCCAATCTTTTTTTAGCTATTTCCAGATATTCTTTTTCAGCATCAATACCTATAAATCTTCTACCTAATCGCTTCGCAACAACGCCCGTAGTGCCACTACCAACAAATGGATCTAAAATATAATCACCTTTTTTCGTAGAAGCTAAAATAATACGTTCTAATAGATACTCTGGCTTTTGTGTTGGATGCTTCCCAGCCCATTTCTCAGCTTTTTTCGTCAAAGCACCTGTCCAAACATCTTTCATTTGCTTACCATCATTTAGCTCTTTCATCAAATCATAATTGTAATAATGACGAGCTTTTTTATCATTTTTTCTTGCCCATAAAATAGTTTCAGTAGAATGAGTGAAATAACGACAGGATAAATTAGGTGCAGGGTTTGTTTTCTGCCAAGTAATGTTATTCAAAATTTTAAAACCTTCTTGCTCTAATGCCATTCCAACTGAGTAAATATTATGCAAACTTCCTGAAATCCAAATAGTCCCATTCGGCTTCAAAACTTCTTTTGCTAAACGAATCCATTTACGATTGAATTCGTGCTTTTCCTCAAAGGAAGAAATCTTATCCCAATCTCCTTTATCAACGGAAACAACTTGTCCCCCTGAATTAGATATTCCACCATTACTTAAAAAATATGGTGGGTCAGCAAAGATCATATCCATACTCTCTGGTTTCATTTTTGATAATAATTTAAACGTATCTGCATGAACAAGAATCATTTTGTCTTTATTATAGTATGGTTTTGTCATTAAAACACCCCCATACTTATATTCGTTAATTTTCATAATTTGTAACTATAATTTCAGAAATTTTTCCTCGACTTGAAGACTTAGCCCCATTTGTTCTTGTAGCCTCTACATAATGGATATTAAAATCTCGGTATAATTCCTCTACTAAATGACTCGATGAATTTGACAGCATAACATAAGCACCTGCATTGCTTAGTCTCCTAAATGTATCTCTTAATCTAACTTGGTCATCATAAGAAAAACCTTCATGAGTATACGATGTAAAAGCACTTGTATCAGATAATGGTATATACGGAGGATCGAAATAAATAAAATCTCCTTCTTGAACATCTAAGAGTGCATCCTCAAAATCGCCCGTTCTAATTTCTATTAGATTGTTATTTAGATAATCTGAAATAGCAAATATTAGCTCTTCATCAACAATTTTAGGATTCTTATAGCTACCGTATGGTACATTGAATTGATTTTTAGAATTCACTCGATATAAGCCATTAAAATCAACTCTTAGCATATATAGAATTCGAGCAGCTCTTTGGACATCGGACATATTGTTTATTCTATCATCACGATCAGCTGAGCGTAATTGTAAGTAATAATCTTTTGAATTATTTTCCTGATGATACTTCAATAAGTCAATTAACTCCTGAGGATTATCCTTGATTTGTTGATAGCAGTTGGTTAACTCAGAATTATAATCATTAATAACAGCCCTTTCAGGAGCTATATCAAAAAATAATGCCCCCCCTCCGATAAAAGGTTCATAATAATCATTATATGTTTCAGGCATAAGTTCTTTTATGATAGGTAATAATTGTCGTTTACCGCCTGTCCATTTAGTGAATGGTTGTAGAATAATTTTTTTCGTTTGTTCAATATTCATACTTAGTATTATACCACAGAAACACAACCATTAGCTTGGTATTTTACTACTCTTATAAATTAAAAATGAGTAGGCTATATTTGTCCTACTCATCTATCTCTATATCCTTACCTGTCTTTTTTCAGACCGCTGGCCTGTGACAAACATGGTAAAGGTTGCTTTGCAGACATTTCTGCCTTCTTGATTGGTGATATCCACATCCACTACACAGGTTGTGCGTCCATGATGGACACATTCTCCTTTAATGGTCAGTACATCATCTAGTTTTCCTTCCTTGAGGTAGTTGATAGAGGACTGAAGCGTCACTCCATCTAGCCCCAGCGAGATAACCACCAAACCACTAATCTGATCACAAAGGGTGAAGAGATAGCCTCCATGGGCATTGCCATAGTAGTTGAGCGACGAGTCCACTATTTTCGTCGTCACCACAACGTGACCATCTCTCATTTGTTCAATTTCGTAATTTTCAAAGGCAGATATAGCGTCAAAATGAAAATCTTTCATCGTTTCCTCCTGATATTTCAAACGACCCTATGATACTACTTTTTATAGGACTATGCAAGGAGAAAGCTCCTAGTCTGGCAAAATTCCGACCTGTTCTACAAAGCGCATAAAGGCTGCCTGTCCTTGTTTCGTCTGCTTGTAAACCCCCGCGTCCTCCAGAACACGTGCAAAGATGTCACCCACAGAGTCCTTGACGATTTCAAGGGTTTTTTCTTTATCTGCTAGGTCCAGATGTTGGGCTTTGAGCTGGTCTGCCCATTCCTGATGATATTCGGCAACTGTAACCCCTTCTCCCACGAGGTAGCTGGCAACTTGCTCCACTTCTGCCTTCAAACGAGGTGGAAGAATAGCCAAGCCCATGACCTCAATCAAGCCGATATTTTCCTTCTTGATATGTTGGACATCCTTGTGGGGATGATAGATACCATCAGGATGCTCTGGCGATGTCTGATTGTCTCGCAAGACCAAGTCCAACTCAAACTGTCCATCGCGTTTACGCGCAATGGGTGTGATGGTGTGATGCGGTGTCCCATCTGTTTCTGCTAAAATCTGCACTTCAGGATCTGAATATTGACGCCATTCCTGTAAAATCATATCAGCCAAGTTGATCAAATCCTCTTTAGAATCCGAGTTCAAACGTAGCACTGACATTGGCCACTTGACAATCCCAGCCTTGACCTGCTCAAATCCAGCAAATCGGAAATCCTTTTGCAGAGGAGCTAATTCCATAGGAAATACGTGACGGCCTCCTTGATAGTGATCATGAGTGAGAATAGAACCTCCCACAATCGGTAGGTCGGCATTCGAACCCGCAAAATATCCCGGAAATTGCTCTACGATCGCCAGCAGACGCTCAAAGCTCTGACGACTAATGGCCATGGGACGATGCTGGCCGTCTAAGAAGATACAGTGCTCATTAAAATAAGCATAGGGCGAATACTGGAAGCCCCACTCCTGACCTGCCATTTCAAAACGAATAATGCGGTGATTGCTGCGAGCTGGATGGTTAATTCGACCATGATAGCCTTCGTTCTCTAGACAAAGCTGACACTGGGGATAATTGCTAGCTTGCACCAACTTGGCTGCTGCAATCTCCTTTGGATCCTTTTCAGGCTTAGAGAGGTTGATGGTGATTTCTAGATCTCCGTAGTCAGATGGTACTCTGTAGGCGATATTTTTAGCAATGGCCTTGAGCTTGATGTAGTCATTTTTCTGGCTGAGCTGGTAAAAATCCCCTATCGCCTGCTCAGGAGAGTGAGCATAGGTTACCCAGAAGTCTCGATTAACCTGACTTGGACAAGGGGTTACCAAGTCCATCAGTTCAGCACCAAGGATTTCACGCGCAGTCTGACTATCCTCAATCGTCTCTAATCGAACCGCTTCCTCAACCAACTGGTCTTTGAGGTCAATCACTTTATCCAGATTGGTCTCAACTTCCAAAACACCGTCTCCTACTCGTGCCAAGACACGGTTGGTCAGGTAGATTCGATCCATTTCCTCAAATGAACTTTCAGCAATAACGTGTGTTACAAATTTATCTACTAAGGTCACGATAGAGCCTCCTTTTAACTAGTCAAGGACGCGAGTGCCACCTGCAACTTCAGCGATATAGAAACTTGGAGCGTATCCAACGACTTCCTTGTAGTGCTTGCCTACAGCTTCCTTAAAGGCCTCAACAGCGTCTTTTTGCACCAAGGCAATGGCACATCCGCCAAAACCTGCCCCTGTCATACGAGCACCGAGAACACCTTCTTGAGCCCAAGCTGTGTGAACAAGAGTATCCAATTCCAAGCCAGTTACTTCGTAGTCATGCTCCAGAGAAACGTGTGACGCATTCATCAAACGACCAAATGTTTCCAAATCTCCTGCTTGAAGGGCTGCTTGAGCCTTAAGGGTACGTTGGTTTTCAAGAACAGCATGACGAGCACGTTTCAAACGATTTTCGTCTTTAATCAGGTAGCTGTATTGATCAAAAGCCCACTCATCCAATTCACCCAAGGTCTGAATATCTAAGGCAGCTTGCAATTCTTCCACTGCTTTTTCACACTCAGCACGGCGTTCATTGTACTTAGAGTCTGCTAGTTCACGACGTTTATTGGTGTTCATGATAACAACAACATTGTCCTTCAAATCAAGTGGCACCAAGTCGTACTCCAAGGTGTTGGTATCTAGGTAAATAGCACGTTGGTCAGCTCCCATACCGATGGCAAACTGGTCCATGATACCAGAGTTGACTCCGATAAAGTTGTTTTCTGTTTGTTTTCCGATTTTAACCAAATCCAAACGGTCCAGTTTTAAACCAAAGAGATGCTCTGCCACAACCCCTGTCAAAAGTTCCAAAGATGCTGATGAAGACAAGCCTGCACCATTTGGGATATTCCCATAAACATAAAAATCAAAACCTTTGTCAATCACGTGCCCAGCTTCTTGCAAGAAATAAAGAACTCCTTTTGGATAATTGGTCCAGCTGTGCTTTTTTTCAAACTTGAGATCAGCAAGAGGCACTTCGATGATACCTTTGTCCTCAAAGTTAGTTGAGTAGAAACGCAAGACTTGGTCGTCACGCTTGCGAGCTGCACCGTATGTTCCCAAGGAAATAGCAGCTGGAAAAACGTGCCCGCCATTGTAGTCCGTGTGTTCACCAATCAAATTGATGCGACCTGGTGAAAAGAAGGTTTGGTCTGCTTCTTGACCAAAAACTGCAAGAAAATCTTTGCGAAGGGCTTCAGCAGTAAGATGTTGTGTCATATGAATTCTCCTTTGACTGTCCGTTAAGTCGCCTTAACGTGTAATCGTTTTCTTCTATTGTATCCAAGGCTTTTGCCAAGGTCAATCCTTTTTACTAAAGTTTTACTAAACAATCGGTAAAAAGAAGAAAAATATGATATACTAACCTAAAAGGAGGATTTATGGCTACATTAAAAGACATCGCACAGCTAGCCTCTGTCTCTATCGCGACCGTATCTCGTGTCCTCAATCGCGACCAGAGTCTATCTGTTACAGAAGAAACCAGACACCGTATTTTAACTGTCGCTGAAGAGCTGGGCTATACCAAACATCTCAAGACAGGCGAATCCCACAAACCCAAGCAAAAAATTGCCATTATCCAATGGGTCAGCGAACAAGGAGAGCTAGACGACCTCTACTACTACCAGATTCGTCTAGGGATTGAAAAAAGAGCTCAAGAGTTGGACTATGATATCTTGCGCTATTTTAATGACCATCCTTTTACCCTGAGCGAGGAAGTGATTGGCATTCTCTGTATCGGAAAGTTCAGCCGAGCTCAGATTTCTGCCTTTGAAGAATACCAAAAACCTTTGGTCTTTATAGACAGTGACACCCTCTCACTAGGTCATACCTGTATTATCACCGACTTTTACACTGCTGTGAAACAAGTTGTAGACCATTTCCTCAATCAGGGACTGGATCGGATTGGCATTCTAACAGGCCTTGAGGAAACAACCGACCAAGAAGAAATCATCCAGGATAAGCGGCTAGAAAATTTCAAAGACATTACCCAAGCAAAAGGAATCTACCATGAAGAACTGGTCTTTCAGGGGAGCTTTACTGCCCAGTCTGGATATGACTTGATGAAGGAGGCCATTCACAAGTTGGGGGATCAACTACCCCCAGCCTTTTTCGCAGCCAGCGATAGTTTAGCCATCGGCGCCCTCCGTGCGCTCCAAGAATCTGGAATCAGTCTACCAGATCGTGTTAGCCTTATTTCCTTTAACGACACTAGCCTGACCAAGCAGGTCTATCCCCCTCTTTCTAGCATCACAGTCTATACCGAAGAAATGGGCCGAGCAGGTATGGATATTCTTAACAAGGAAGTACTCCATGGTCGGAAAATTCCTAGCCTGACTATGCTGGGAACTAGACTGACTCTGAGAGAAAGTACTCTGCATTAAGTACAACAGTTCAACATAAAAAATCCTAATAGAGATTCTCAAATCTCCATTAGGATTTTATTTTTTAGTTCATTATAATCATAGACTTAATGGACTTACGTTCATCCATATCTTTATAGGCCTGATTAATATCTTCCAATTTATAACTTGTCGTAAAGACTCGTCCTGGATTGATATCACCGTCAAGCACTGCTTTCAGCAAGAACTGTTTGTCATAGGTGGTAACAGAAGCTGCTCCACCTGCTACAGATATGTTTTGGGCAAAGGTCGAACCAAGAGCACGGTTATTGTAGTGAGGCACACCGACAAATCCTAAGCGTCCTCCATTGTGAAGGACACCCAGAGCTTGATCAACAGCTGCTGCGGTACCGACACATTCAAGGGCAGCATCCGCTCCACCACCAAGGATTTCACGGACCTTAGCAATACCATCTTCTCCTCGTTCAGCTACAACAGCTGTCGCTCCTGACTCCAAGGCCATTTGTTGACGATCTTCGTGACGACTCATAAGGATAATTTGCGATGCTCCACGCATCTTAGCTGCGATGACAGCACATTGACCAACAGCCCCATCACCGATAACAACAACCTTGTCCCCTTTTTGAACATTTGCAACACGCGCCGCATGATATCCTGTCGGCATGACATCAGCCAGTGTTAGGAGAGATTTGAGCATTCCTTCTGTGTAATCAGAGGGTTGACCTGGGATTTTAACCAGCGCCCAGTTGGCATAGTGGAAACGGATATACTCAGCTTGGACACCACCTGACCAGTTGGTTCCAATATGGCGGTCACAAGTCCCATCATAGCCAGCACGGCAGGCGTCACACTCACCACAGCCATGGGTGAAAGGCGCAATGACAAAATCTCCTGGTTTAACCGTTGTAATAGCATCTCCGATTTCTTCGACAATCCCGATTGCCTCGTGACCACTATTTTGATGCCCCTTTTCAATGTCTGGATTGCGGTAGCTCCATAAATCAGAACCACAGACACAGGTACGCACAATACGGAGAATGACATCATCCGGCGCCTCGATCTGCGGACGCTCCACTTCTACTAGACCAACTTGGCCAGCTTTTGTATAGACTGTCTTTTTCATAGGAACAACCTACCTTTCTATTGCTTACTTAACTATAGTATACACTTCTTCTTGGGATTCTGCTAGTACCAATTCTTCATTAATGCTGGTGGTGATCATGTCCGCTCTGACTCTCTATGGCATGGATATCCCGTTTATGGCAGGCATGACTAGCTTGATCGCTATCCACTTCAATGGTAATATTATGAAAGCCAATGTCCTTTAGATAGTGACGGATAGCTGTTTTACTCGCTTCCATGTCTTCTATCCGCTTGAGACAAACATGGATAATGGCATTTTTCTCCAATCCATCCATAGTCCAAAGATTGAGCTGATTGACACTAGCAACATTGTCCAACTGCTCTAAGTCATTCTTAACTTTCTTGATATCTACCCCTTCTGGCACAGCATCTAGGAAAATTTTTAGTGCGCTCCAAAAGCGAGGAATGGCTTTTGTTAGAATGAAGATAGAAATGACAAGAGATAAGAGTGGATCAAGGATATACCAATCTGTAAATTTGAGGATAATCGCCATTAGAATGACAGCCAACCAACCAAGAGTGTCTTCCAAAAAATGCAAGCTAAGAATAGACTCGTTCTTTGTCTTTCCTTTACGAACTACTATACTAGCTAGCACATTAATAGCTACCGCAATGATTCCCAGCCAGAGGATGCCTTCCTCATTGATGGGTTGCGGGTGAACGATCTTTGTGATATTTTCCAAGATCACTAGGACAGACCCTATCATAAGAATCACAGCCGTTAGCATGGCTCCTAAAAGACTAAAACGTTTGTAACCCAAGGTATACTGCCTATCTTCTTCACGATTGGAGATTGTTTCTAGAAGGGCTGATATACCAATGGCTATAGCATCTCCCAAGTCATGAACAGAATCAGCAAGAACTGCACTCGAACCAAAGATTCCTCCTGCGATAAACTCAACAATCGCATAGCTTAAATTTAAGAAAAAAGCTAACCAGATAGATGTTTTAGAACTCATTTCTCTCCCTCCTTTGGTATAATGGGTATATACATACTTCTTTCATTTGTATTATCTAATAAAATCCAAAGAAAGGATAGAAGCAAACTGTCAGCCGTGTTCAGTTCTGAACAGTTTGTCTCAAGTGTCTATATGCCAAAAAGAGACCGTCGAGTCAGTAAGACGAAAAAAGCCATCTATCAAGCTTTTTTACAACTTTTGAACGACAAAGGCTATGATGCCACTACTGTCCAGGATATCATTGACCTAGCAGATGTTGGACGTTCTACTTTTTACTGTCATTACGAGAGTAAGGAACTGCTTTTAGATGAACTCTGTCGCTACCTCTTTCATCATCTCTTTGAAAGGGAAGGACACTTTACTACCGAGGACTACCTCGCTCATATCTTTTTACATTTTCAAAAAAATCAGGACCACGTCACCAGTCTCCTTTTTTCCAAAAACGACTACTTCCTCCGCCAACTACACAAGGAGCTCGAACACCATGTTTACCCCATGGTGGCGGATGACTTGCAAGAGGCCTATCCGAACATACCGGCTTCCTACCTCAAACATTTTGTAGTAACCAATTTTATCGAAACACTGACCTGGTGGCTAAAAAAAGGAAAATCATATACCGAAGACCAAGTAGTGAGATTTTACTTAGATGTGATTGAGATGACTTCTACAAAATCACTCGAGATTTAATCCTGTTTTACAAAGAAAGGAATCAACCATGTTAACTTCTATTATCCTAGGAATACTGACAATTGTACTAGCTCTCGGTTTTTCACTTCTCCATCTCGCAGCTGCTTTCGCAGCCATGAAAGAAAAAAACTACTGTCGGGGAAATATGTGTATCTTGGTGGGAAGCTGTCTCACCTCACTAGCTCTTGCTATCTTTTTCTTTGTCCCGCTTGCAACGGTCATCTTATGGATAGTGGGCTCTAGCATCATCTGCTACGGTGCTTACTGGAATGGGCAACAGCAAGAAAGTCAACATATATCGCACCACATCATTCGTATAACGAGCGCTATCGTTATTACCGTGTTACTCATTTTGCTCTAACACAAAAAAGGATCTTCTGATCCTTTTTTATTTTTTAAGCGCTTTTTGCGGCCTTGCTCCACTGATACCAACCAACTAGACTATTGATCAAGTAAATCAGGTATTTCCCTTGGATTTGCAGGCTTTCTCCCCACCAGAGATAGATTGAAAAGACATTGGTAGCTGCCCAGAATATCCACTGTTCACGGTAAACAGCTGTCATGAGGATTTGCCCTACACCATTGGTCGCATCAGTGATAGAATCACGATAGGGACGATTAGCTCCGATAGACTGATAAATAAACCCAAAGGCCAACCACCAAAGAACACTAATAGAAAGATACTTGGTCCAACCCTTGCCGTCTAGTTTACGTGCGACAAACTCTTGTTGTTCTTTCTTAAACTGGGCTTGATAAATCCAAACCAAGAGACCAATTGGCTGCATAATTGTAAAATAGAGAGTTGTTAAAACCTCACCATAGAAGCCTTTTTGAAGGGCAAGCACCAGATAAATGATGGAATTAATCAAACCAAATAGGTAGTTACTAGCACGACCTTCAGCTTCTCAAAGAGCAGAAAAAAGGTTAGTAAGGCTTGAGAGATGAATCATTTTAAAGGCAAACAATTCCAACAAGACGTCATCATTGTCGCTGTTGGTTATTACCTACGTTACAATCTGAGCTATCGTGAAGTTCAGGAATTGCTTTATGACCGTGGAATAAATGTTTGCCACACTACGATTTATCGGTGGGTTCAAGAATACAGTAAAATCCTCTATCATCTCTGGAAAAAGAAAAATAAACAGTCCTTCTATTCGTGGAAAATGGATGAAACCTATATCAAAATTAAGGGGCGTTGGCATTATCTCTATCGAGCGATTGATGCGGACGGTTTAACATTGGATATCTGGTTACGAAAGAAACGTCGAGCAGACGATAACAGCTATAAGTTAGAAGATACCGCCTATCAAGAAGATAAAGCACGCAAAGCAGAAACCGAAGATAAGCTAGCTATTGAAGCAATGAAAAGCAAGTACACCACGCTATTGCTAGAAAATATGTTGCTAAGTCCGTTTGAAATGCAAGATACAAAAATCATGGCAGGATTGCAAGTCCATGTTTACCCCCTCTATGACGAACTGAAAGAATTAAGAGGGCTAAATAGTGTCAAAGACCACTTGTCTTATGTTGCCAGCAGACGTGAAGAATATTCTAAGCATAATATCGCACGCTACCTCAAAAAAGCCATTGAACAATATCTACCAACGGTTAAAAGGCAGGACTTAAACCATGAGTGAAGACTTAAAAACGATCAAAGAGCTGGCGGATGAGTTGAGTGTTACAAAACAAAATATTCAATATCACTACCAAAGGTTACCAAAAGAATTACAGCTTAAAAGTTCCAATGGGTCTAATCTAATAAATTCTAAAGCAGAAAAAATAATTTTAGGTAAAGTAGAAAGTAGCAGCAAATCAAATACCAAAGACCAACAAATAAGTAGCAAAGACCAACAAATAGAAAAACTAACTAATTTGTTAGACCAGTAACAACGATTAGCCTTGCAAGATAAAAAGTTGCTAGAAGAATACAAGGCGGAAAATGATAACTTAAAAGCCCTCAAAATGCCCTCACAGGAAACAGAATTCAAACACTTAGACAATCAATATAAAGATGAAGTGAACGCTCTTAAAGAGAAGTTGGAAAATTTGCAGGAACAAATCAAAGATCAAAAAAGGATAGAAGAACAAGAAAAACCAATAAAATGGTGGGGACTATGGCGAAAATAGATGATTCAGTTAAAAAGAAAGTTCCAGAATTGCGATTTAAAGGATTCACGGATGAATGGGAACAGCGTAAGTTGGGAGACGAAGTTCGAATAGTGATGGGACAGTCTCCTAATTCAGAAAATTATACTGATGATCCTAATGGGCGCTAAAAATGCGAAGACCTATGAAGACCTATTTTGTATTAGTCAAACAAAAAATCCAAAAGAAATGGTATATGATTATGACCATGAAACAAAGTAAAATCAAACCGAGTGATCTGAGGAAGCACCCGATGATCATGAAACGTTATTAAACACAAAAGTCACCCATGTGAGTTCTTGCCAGAAGCTGAAGTTAATCCTTCAACCTGGAAAACCCGCAGAGGTGACTTTTTCTATACATCTCGATTTTGCTGGCAATAATCATTAACCGATAAATATGTCTGTGAATCACCCAGCGACTCCGCTATGTCCATAATCCGCGGTGGTAGTAATCCCACTCGCTGGACAAGTTCGTGATTGCTGAACAATTCCCGTGGACTGCCGGCGAAGCCAAACTTCCCGTGTTCCATAACATACACCGACTCAAACTCGGCGGCGACCCAATCCATGTCATGGGTGATGGTCACAACTTGGTGGCCCGAATCAGCCAACTGATGGAAAATTGCGGTCAACTTGCGCCGGCTTTCCCAATCAAGCGACATCATCGGCTCATCAAATAAATAAATCGCCGGATCCACTGCCAAAACTGTGGCAACGCTCAACAGCTTGCGTTCCGACAATGACAGGTCATATGGACTTTCAGCTGTTTTATCATCCAAGCCAACTATTTTTAGAGCCGCTAAAGCCCGCCTCGTAATCGTGTCGTGGTCATCCATGACCTGCGCGACATTCCACTCCACCTCTCGTTGAACGGTCGGGTTGAAAAGCTGATCGTCAGGATTCTGAAAAGTAATCCCAACCTTCAGTAACTTTTCGACTGGTTTAAGATCATTAAAATTTTCTCCATCGATCTTAATCACACCGGTTTGTGGTGTCAGCAAGCCCGTCAACAATTTGAAGAGCGTTGATTTGCCGGCACCATTTTGGCCGACAATCGCCACCATCGGATCGGCGAAGTGTTTGTCTTCAACATCCAAGCTAAAGGACCGTTCCGGATAAGTGAACGTCAGGTGGCTCAGTTCAATTGTGGACATAACGAACCTCCTTCAGATCAGCGTAATTCACCGGATACCGGCCATCAGCCAAGTGCCAATCCATTTTTTGAGCAAGTTGCTGGATTGTCGGGGCTGGAATCTGCCAGTCAGCTGCCAAATGATTAAACACCTCACCCGGCCTGCCCTGGGCTACCATTTGACCCTCGTGCAGCACCCACACAACGTCGGCGACTTCGCACAAATCGTCAATTTCACTGGTGACAATGAAGACAGTCGTCTCTTTGACTTGGGCCAGCCATTGGAAAAATTGCCGGCGGCCAAGGGGATCCATCTCACTGGTCGGATCATCCATAATCAAAACAGCCGGATTAGCCACAATCGCCGTGGCAATTGCCAACCGCTGGATCTGACCACCGGAAAGGCTCTCGGGACGCAAATTCAGCTGTTCAATCAGCCCCATTTGCGTGGCAACTTCTTCAACCCGTTTTTGAATCAGTCCTTCAGCCATTCCCTGATTAATCAAGTCAAAGGCGATTTCATCGGCAACCGTGTCTGCCAACCCGCTTAGTTGGCCAGCTGGATTTTGCAGTACAACTCCATTCATGGCATTATAAACGGGCCAATTGTCGGACACTCGCTGGCCAAACATGTGCCAATCGCCCTCAATCTCAGCAGACACAATTTTGGGAATGACCCCTGCCAGCACACGGCACAAAGTCGATTTGCCGGAGTGGCTATTCCCGATAATCCCAACCACCTGGCCGGTATGAACCTCCGCGTTAATCTGACGCAGTTGTGGTTGCTCAGTACCCGGATAACGGGTGGTCAAATTTTCAATTACAATCCGTTTATCTTCGTCCATATCTTCCACCCAATCAATAAAATTGCCAATCCAGTCAGACCAATGTGCAGCGTCCGCGACAGGCGATACACGCGCTGGGAGGTTCTGACAGTCCGGTTGAGATTATCAAAACCTCTCAGTTGGAGAGAAATCGACCGCGTCATCGATTGATCCAAGGTCTTAATCACCAATGGAATTAGAACCGGCAGGACTGACTTTAATTTCTGAATCAACGTTTTTTGCGGATTGGTTCCGCGAACTTTTTGTGCCTGCTGGATTTTCCGCATATTGCGCATCATTTCCGGCAAAATATAACACACCGACATCAGAACGTAGACGGTTTTATAAGACAATCCGGACAGTTCCAAATAGGCCGCGTTTTCTGAAATACTCGTGGTCACCATAAAAAAGCCACTGGTCAAAATAATCACCAATACTCGACAACCCAGAGTGGTGGCGTAAATCAGGCCTTCTTTGTAGAACGACACCCCAAGCACAGAAAACAGCACAGTTTGATTCCGACTGTAAAATAACCCTTGGATGATCAGCATGGTGCAAATCAGAAACAGGCTGAATCCCAGCGCCTTAAAGGTGGTAGAACTCAATTTGGAAAATAACAATAGCAGTGTTGCGACAAGAATTAATCCGGCCTGAAGCAATAAATTCATACTGGCAAAGCTCAACAACGTCATGTCCAAGATGAACAAGAGCTTAGTAATCGGATCGATCACCTGGTACCACTTGAGCTTGACCCGTGGCGCTCCAGAAATCAATGTTTTATCAGTCATCATTTATCATCGCTAAAGAAGTGCACCATCCGCTTCGGCAGCTGACGATAGATGAAGAATGCCAGGTAGGCCACGCAGACTTTATCCAAAATATCCAAGACAAACTCATCGGTAAATGAGGCCAGCCACACTGGTGCATGATTGGCGACCATTACCGCAAACAATGAGTCACCCCAAGCGATACCGGTCTGACCACCCCAAAAGATGACATTGAGCGGCGTTGAAATGACAGCTGAAACGATGGCAATAATAATAGCAGAAACAAATACTCGTCGCGCTGACGAGAACCACCCATTGGCGTGCAAAACTCCGACAGCAATCCCAATTCCGATGCTGGTAATCGCATACACGGTTGAAATTGGCGATAAGGTCAGCCCATAGATCACGTTGTTGATGAAACCACTAATGGCACCGGCAACCGGCCCAGCCAACATGCTGGTAAGAAAGGTTCCCAAAGACCCCAGCCAAACGGGCAACTTTAACCCCTCCGCCAATGCTTTGGCAACATAGTTAATCCCCACGGCAGCGGGAATCAAAGTCATGGTGGCAGCACTTAACTTAAATTTCCACATACTGGTACGATGAATCGGTTCTGTTTTCATAATCTTCTCCTTTTGTTTTTAAAGAGCCGTGTCTGGATAGACTTTCGGACGCAACGCTCTATTATATATCTACTGAACTGTCTATACACAAGATTTCCATCCTTAGTCGACATGAGCTGGAAATCTTTATTTGTTAAGTAGTTCACAACACATTATACACCTAATTTCTGAATAGTCAAGTGTGTTTACAGTAAAATTTTAGAAAATCCTAAAAATTTCCTCTTATTTTCCATTTAAAAATGAAAATCATTAATTCTGACACCCAAAAAGCCCAGACGAAATTGTCTGAGCATTCTTTTATCTAGTTGTTTAAGGGAGTTGAGTTCAGTATGTTTAAAGTCTCTGCCCCATCATTTCTTCAACAAACCTTGTTCTTGTAGAAACTCCTTGGCTACTTGTTCTGCTGACTTGCCTTCAACACCGACTTGGTAGTTGAGCTGGCTCATCTGGCTTTCAGTAATTTTACCAGCTAATTTATTGAGAACCGTCTCCAACTCAGGATGTTTCTTGAGAAGAGCTTCTTTCATTAGTGGAGCCCCTTGATAAGGTGGGAAGAGTTGTTTGTCATCCTCCAAGACCTGCAAATCATAACGCGCCAACTCTGCATCGGTCGAATAGGCATCCGTTATTTGAATATCACCTGACTGAATTGCCTGATAGCGAAGGGCTGGCTCCATGGTCGCCACATTGAGATTGAGACCATACATTGACTGCAAGCCTTTATTTCCATCTTCACGGTCATTAAACTCAAGTGTAAAGCCTGCCTTCAACTGCCCTTCCACTTTTTTCAAGTCCGAAATGGTCTTCAAGCCATATTCTTGAGCAATCTTTTTCGGAACAGCTACAGCGTAGGTATTTTGATAAGACATAGGTTTGAGATAAGCCAGATGATCCTGTTTGGCAATGCCATCACGCGCCACTTGATAAACCTGATCTGGCTCATGACCTACTTTAGGTGATGGCTGAAGTAAACTTTCAGTCACCGTACCAGTAAATTCAGGATAGATATCAATATCCCCTTTTTTCAGAGCTTCATAGAGGAAGCTTGTTTTCCCAAAATTCGGTTTAACAGTCGCAGTCATACTGGTATTCTCTTCAATCAGCAACTTATACATATTAGCCAAAATTTCTGGTTCTGGACCCAATTTCCCAGCAATAACCAAGTTTTCTTTCTCTTTTTGAGCTAAGAGGGCTGGACTATAAGACAAACCAAGCAATATTGTCACCAAGGCAAAACCAGAAAAAATCGTCCGCAATTTTGCCTTTTCCATCACTTTTAGTAGGAAATTAAAGGCAATGGCTAGCACTGCAGAAGAAATTGCCCCAATCAAAATCAGACTGGCATTATTACGGTCAATTCCCAAAAGGATAAAGGAACCCAGCCCCCCTGCCCCAATCAAGGCCGCCAAGGTTGCTGTACCGATAATTAAGACCGCTGCCGTCCGAATCCCAGACATGATAACAGGCATGGCAAGTGGAATTTCAAATTTCTTGAGACGCTCCCATCTGGTCATCCCAAAGGCAATCCCAGCCTCCTGCAGACTCGGATCAATTCCCTTCAGCCCGGTGATAGTATTCTGTAAAATCGGGAAAATCGCATAAATCACTAGTGCTGTCAAAGCAGGCAAGGTTCCAATTCCCATCAAGGGGATAAAAAGTCCCAACAAGGCCAGAGACGGGATAGTCTGGAAAATTCCTGCAATCTGCAAGACCCAGTCCGCCAACTTCTCATGATAGCGAAGATAAACAGCCAAGGGAATAGCAATAAAAATAGCTAGTAATAAGGTCAAAAGTGACAACTGCAAATGTTGAGATAGAGCTGTTACCCAATCACCAAAACGATCCTGAAAAGTTGATATCAAATTAGTCATGAACACTACCTCCAAACAAGTCTGCTACAAAGTCCGTTGCAGGAGCCTTTAAAATCGTCTCAGGATTCGCCACCTGACGAATCTCTCCATCCTGCAAGACAGCAATACGGTCCGCCAATTTCAGAGCTTCATCCGTATCATGGGTCACAAAAATCGTTGTCATCCCAAACTCTTTATGCAATTCTTTCGTCAGAACCTGCAACTGTTTTCTCGAAATAGCATCCAAGGCTGAAAAAGGTTCATCCATGAGGAGAATCTTAGGCTGACCAATCATGGCACGAACAATACCGACCCGTTGCTGCTCCCCACCAGATAATTCACTAGGAAGACGATGACCATAGTCAGCGACTGGTAAACCAACCTTAGCTAAAAGCTCTTCTGTTTTCGTCGCTATTTCTTCCTTAGTCCAGCCCTTCATCTCCGGGATGAGGGCGATATTTTCTGCAACCGTTAGATTGGGAAACAGAGCAATGGCCTGTAAAACATAACCAGTAGAAAGACGCAGTTCCCGCTCATCATAGTCTTTGATGCGCTTGCCATCCATATAAATATTTCCATCAGTCGGTTCCAAAAGACGGTTAATCATCTTGATCATGGTCGTCTTACCAGACCCTGAAGGTCCAACTAAAACCATGAATTCCCCGTTCTCAATCCGTAAATTAACATCTCTCAAAACATCTTTTTCTGTGTAGCGTAGCGCTACATTCTTGTATTCAATCATTCTTTGTCCTCTATTTAAAACTTCCCTTGATTGGTCAAGTTACCAAACTTTTAATAACTAATTTACCCCATTCTAAACCCCATTTTCCTCCTCTTTCAGATTAGCCAAAATTCTTTCTTGAAAGGCTTCAAACTGACGAATTTCTTCCTCAGTGAATCCTTTATAAAAAATTGCATCCAACTTTTGACTAACACGATAGCCAACTTCTTTCTGGGACGAACCAAGTTCAGTCAAAACGACATACTTCTTTCTCTTGTCTATTCCACATGGACTGATGGTAACCAGGTTTTGCTCCTCAAGTTTCTTTATCATGGTTGTGAGCGTATTGTTGGTGAGACCAGTCGCCAGCGCAATATCTGTCGCAGTTGCACATCCAGTTTCACTATTCCATAAAACAGTGAGAATCTTGCCCTGCTCACTTCGATAAAGAGCCTCAGAATCCTGACTTAATAACTTTTGAAATAGCCGCCCATTCAATAAACGAATATGGTGGGCTACTAAATGACTATCTTTCATGACCTCTCCAATTTATTTCTATATAGAATTATATTTCATTGTAATACTTATCATTCCATCTGTCAATTATTTCGACTTAGAAATAATTTCTACCAACAAAAAAGACCTCCTACCTAAAGTAGAAGATCTTCACTATTTATTAACTTAATCTGTCATTTCGGAAACCAAGGTTCGATGTTCCAGTGGTAGACTGCACATAACCAGCAAGAAGATGAATCCTGACTGAATCCAGAAGAGAGCCAAGTCAAAAATTCCATGTACAGCAACAACTGTCAGGAAGGAGAGATAAAGACCGATAATTGGTCGTTTGCCAGACTCCTGACTCATATCCATCATCATGTGAACCGGGATAACCGATGAAATGGATAGAAGAATGGTTCCAATCAAACCATAACTTAAGATAGTATCAATGTAAAGACTATGCGCGTGTTCGTGGTAAGGTGCATGAATTCTCGGATAGGAATTCATATAGGTCAGTGGACCCTCACCCCAGATCGGATTTTGTTTAAACAAAGTCATACCCGCATTCCAGATTGAAACACGCTCCTCCATTGAAGAATCTAGCGTTCCCATACGGACACCCAAATCGCTTGAGAAGAGGAAACAAAGGCCAATCCCAAAAACTCCAATACTGAGCCAGAAGGCGCGCCAGTTTTTAATGGTTGTAAAAAGATAAATGATTGCACCAGCAATGATGGCAGGAAAGGCCGTTCTATTTTGCGTAAAATTCAAACCAAATAGATTCACAAAACCTGCTAGCACACAAAAGATTTTTAACCATCTTAACTTCGTCGTTGTAAAGAGATAAAAAGCTATCATGATACAGAAGCAACAGATAATCCCATAGTAGTTAGGATTAAAGAAGGTGACCTCTGCACGGTTCTGGTGCCATACTTGCATATTGGGCGAAAGAAAGGCGTAGTTAAATTTCTTTACAATTTGAAAATGCTCCAAAGTAGCAAAAGCCGCAGAGAGCACACTACCAAACAAGATTGTCTGCAGAATCAGTCGAAAGAAAGCATGCGTCAGACGTTTCTGGTAGAAGCTAAAGAAAATGAGGAAGAGAAACATCAGTAAAGATGCAACCAATCCAAGCCAGTTCTTGGCGACGATAGAGATGATACTACTATAGGCAATAAAAAAGAGAAGTACAGGATGTTTGATTAATCCTTTGATAATTCCCTTCATCTCCCCAGTAACAAGTAAACCTATCAAATATAAAGCAAAGAGCGCTAAGAACAAATAAAAAGGTAAAAAGATACTTATGATCATCAAATACAAAAAGAAATCTTTTTTCGAAAGCCCTCTTATCTTATCCAGTAATCCAATTGATTTCAAAACGGATCCTTTCTGTTCTGGATTTCTCCAGAAGATAAATGCTAAACTATCTTTATATTCTACCATTTTTTCCGTCATTTGGGAACAATGAACACGTTTTCGCCACAAAAAAACTCTTTCATTAATATAGCACTAGAACTGAATTTTTCTGCCGTTTTCCAATACTTGATAGGTCTGACTTTGCAAATCAATTTCTGCTACTGCTGTTACGGACTTGTCTTTATTTTGACGTTTGATTACAATGCTGTGAGCTGTTGGTGTTTCTATCTCAATAGTCCCTTCTAGTTCAAAGGCCTCTGATTGATTACGGAAAGAAAATAGATTGAGAAGAGACCTTACCACAGGACGTTGAACTTCTTCTGCTATTTCCTCGTTGCTATAGTAATGACGATTAATATTTCGACCTTCTTTGGTTTCTTCTAACAATTTCAAGTCATTTTTTCCTGCTAATAGACCCACATAGTAAACCTGAGGAATGCCTGGAGCAAAAGCTTGAATCAGACGAGCGAGGAAGTACTTGACATCATCATCTCCAAGCGCAGAATAGTAGGTTGAATTGATTTGGTAGATATCTAGATTGTTATACTCTGCACTAGAGTACTTACGTTTGACATTCGCTCCAACCTTATAGAGCTCATTTGAAGCATAGTCAATTTCCTCATCGGTCAGGATATCTTTGACATCCACCACTCCAATCCCATCATGAGTATCTAGTGTCGTAAATTGCTTCATCGGGCTCATCTTTAACCACTTAGCCAAGCGCTCTGTTCTGGAACTGTAAAGAGTATAAAGGGTCACCATTGGAAGGGCAAAATCGTAAACATAGTAATCATGGTCCGCTATTTTAAACTGAATCGAATAGTGTTCATGAATCTCAGGTAAGAGCTCTGTCCCATACTCAGCTGCGATATCTCGAACTTTGTCCAATAAACTCCAAATATCTGGTTCCACAAAGAAATCATTGGTATCTAACTTCTTCACTGCATAAGCAAAGGCGTCTAGACGAATCAAATCACACTCGTTACTTGCTAGATGTTGAATGGTCTTACGGATAAATGCCATCGTTACTTCTTTGGTCACATCAAGATCAATCTGCTCCTCACCAAAGGTATTCCACAAATGTTCTACTGAACCATCTGCAAAAACAATCTCTTGCTTTGGTGCACGATCCTTACGCTTGTAAATTAAATCTACATCAGCTTGTGTCGGACGGTTTTCTGGCCAAAACTTATCCCAGTTTAAAAAGAGATCTTTAAATTCACTGGCTTCATGTTTTTCTTGATAGTCCTTATAATACTTAGATTGACGAGAAATATGGTTAATCATAAAGTCAAACATAAGATAATATTTCTCACCTAAACGCTTAACATCCTCCCAATCACCAAACGCTGGATCCACTTCGTCATAGTCAACCGGTGCAAATCCACGATCTCCTGTTGATGGGAAAAATGGTAGAAGGTGAACTCCACCAATAGCATCACCAAAATGTTCTTCCAAATTCTCATACAAGTCTTTAAGGTTATTTCCAAGACTATCTGAGTAAGTAATCAACATAGTTTTATTTTGAATGGTCATAGATGGTCTCCTTTTTCTGATGAAAGCCAAGTCTTATATGACCTGGCTTCGTAAATGAAAGATATTTTTAGATTTTTGTTCACATTGAACTCGTACTAAACTACAAGCAACTAAGTACGACTTTCTTGTTTTCTACATAGAATTGTCAACAAGCTGAACCGTTCGTCTATGTATGGAATTATACATTCCCTAAGCACTTTCTTACTTCACTGCCCCATTACTCATTCCTGAAATGATATGTTTTTGGAAGATGAGGTAGACAATGGTTATCGTTACAATTCCAACAATATAAGATGCAAAACTTGGGCCATAGTCATTAAAGTACTGACCTTGGTAGTTGTACTGGAAGAGAGGCAAAGTCCACATCTTGGAATCCTTATTCAGAATCAAGAGTGGCAACATAAAGTCATTCCAGAACCAGAGAGCATTGATAATCAAAGTTGTCGCATGCATGGGTTTCAACATTGGAAAAATGATTCGACGATAAGTTGTAAAACGATCAGCCCCATCAATTTCCGCAGCTTCATCCAAACTATCTGGTACACTGATTTTTATATAACCAACATACAAGAAGAGAGTCTGTGGAATAGCATAAGTTAGGTAGAGTATTACTAGCCCCCACATATTTGCTAGGCCGAGTTTACTCATCATAACTGTGATGGGAATCATAATCACCTGAAATGGAACAAATATCCCTAAGATTAAGAGCGAATACATAATTGCAAAGGCTTTTTTCTTGGACATATTTCGAGCAATGGAATAAGCTGCAGCTGGTATAAAGAAAGCTACTACAATCAATGATAACACCGTAATAACTGCTGAATTCCAGAAATAGCCTCCAATTCCATCCGAAATCAATCGTTCATAATTACTTAAGGTAAAAGGATTGGGCAAACTAAAGAAATGATTCATGATATCCTTGGTTGTCTTGAAGGAACTAAAAACCGTTACCAACAAAGGAACAAGTATGAGAATACCACCTACTATCAAGAGGACATATTTCCAAAACTGATTCAATTTTTCTTCTTTTTTCATGTGTAGGACTCCTCTATTAGATTTCAAATTTCTTTGAGAGCTTGATTTGGATAAGAGAAACAATTCCAATAATTAAGAATAAAATCAAGGCAATTGCATTCGCATATCCATATTGATTACTCTTGAAGGCATAATTGTAGACTAAAAGTCCAAGAGACGTTGTAGCATTATTTGGACCACCACTCGTCAAGGCAAAAATCTGGTCAAAGGCTGTCAAACCGGACTTAAGAGCCAGAATAAAAACCATAGAAATCGTTGGCAATAAATATGGCAATTCAATCTTCCAAAAGGTTTGTTTACTTGTTGCACCATCAATTGATGCAGCCTCTAAAATATCAGATGGAATACTCTGAAGACCAGCAAGAAAGAGAATGATTGGCATTGCTACTCCCTGCCATAGAAGAACAAAAATAGTTGCCACTACCGCTCCGACTGGTGTCCCCAATAGACTCTCTTGTAAAAAGCTAATTCCTAAAATTTTTCCAATCGTTGGAAGACCATAGTTGAAAAATTGTTTAAAAATCAAGGAAACTGTCAAACCAGACAAAACAGCCGGGAAAAAGAACCAAGCTCTAAAGAAGGTCTGCCCCTTCATCTTCGAATTTAAGGCTCGTGCCACAACCATCCCAATTGTAATCTCACCAACAATCAATGCCAGAGTTAAAATCAAAGTAAAGGCTATGGCTGTGAAGAATTTACCATCAATCATCAGCAATTTGTAGTTATTTAAACCAACAAATTTATAATTATAGGTCAATCCAGTCCAGTTAGTCAAACTATAGAAAGCGCCTTGTACCATTGGAAAGTAAAAGAAGATAGCTTGTAAAGCAAGCGGGATAAGCAAAAATGTCCAACCCCAGTATTTATTTAAAAATTTTCGAATAGCCATATCATCTTAACTCCTATTCTAGTCCAAATCTGCCTTCATTGGATTAAAGAAAGCATTGAGATTGTTTGCCATATTTTTCAGATTTTTATCCATCAGGTAACCTGCACTTAGATTAAAAAAGTCTTCTTCAGAGTTCCAGCGTTGGCCCAACCAAACATAATGCTTGTCCGTAAAAGCCAGTTTAGAAATAGCTGCAAGCGCTGAATCTTCTTTTTCCTGTATGCCTTTCACCGCAACTGGTGATCCATCTACATCATAGTATGACTGCATAGCTTTTGGACTAGTCATATAGCTGATAAATTCTTCGGTTTCTTTCGGATGTTTGGTAGTAGCTGAAGTTGATAATGCCATGTCCCCTGCACCAACAGTAACTTCTTTTCCTACTTCTTCTCCTGGGAAGGCAAACATCCCCACCTCAAATTTGGGATCCTGTTGATTAATTGCCGCTAATGCCCATGATCCTTGTGGCATCATCAAAGCTGTTTCACTCGAAAATGCTACCACTGCATCATTATAAGAGGCTCCACGCCAACCATCTTGAGCATTATCTGCCAATAAATCGAGTCGTTCTGCATCGGCTTTTAAAATAGCATCATCTGCAGAGATAGCGTTTGGTTTTGAAAAGCGAAGGTAGTTATTAGCCGCATCTCCACTACCTGTAATAGTAATGAGAGAAAGTTGGTGGTAACCATTTAATGTCCAGCCTTCATTGCCTGCAACTGCGAACGGAGAATTCCCACTATCTTTTATCTTTTTAACAATCTCTTGAAACTCTTTAAAAGTCTTCGGTTCCTCAAGTCCTAATTCTTTAAATTTTGTTTTATTGTAATAGATTCCATAGAGGTTAGCCGTTAAAGGCACACTATAAATTTTGTTATTGATTGCATACTTTTCGGCATAGTCATTCTTGATGTTCTCAAGATAGGGTTTTCCTGTCATATCTGCAAAATAGCCTGCCTTCGCCCACTCCTGAAAATCCATATTTTGAGGATAGATATTAATAATATCTGGAACATCTCCTGATAAAATCCGAGTCTTCAGAACAATTCCAGCTGAAGGTACTGTAGTCAGCTTCACATCAATATTAGGGTGTTCCTTCTCAAAATCATCCACTATCCTTTGCAAGGTATCTGCCATCTCGGTCTTCTGGTTAAAAAACTCAATCGTTACCTTTCCATCAGTTGATTGATTATTCTGACCACAAGCCACTAAGCCTAATAAACTAGCCCCAGCTACTAAAAGAACACTTGCTTTCTTATACCATTTCATTGGAATGCCTCCTTTATAAATTTACACCTTTATTATAGTCTTCTAAAAATATATTGTCTACTCAAAAAATCTCCTTGGGATAAGGTAACAGTTAAACCTGCATACATGAGCTCTGCACCCGAGTAAACAATGTTTGTTCCTTCCAACTTATAAAGCCCTTCCTCCTCTAAGTCTTTTAGTTTCAAGGTGGTTTCCATTGTTTCCACAACTGATAGGACTCGGACGTAAGTTACTATCGTTTGATTTTCATAGTTAAATTGTACAGCTGCTTCATTGGATGTAGTATCGGGATTGATTAACCTATACTGACGTCCTAACTGGACTACTGGCCGTAATTCTTTATACAAGTTCACCTGAGTTCTAATTTCTTCTTTTTCTTTCTCAGTCAGACTTGTCAAATCAAGCTCATAACCCAGATTTCCCATCATTGCTACATGACCACGAGTTTCTAATGGTGTAATGCGTCCCATCTGATGATTCGGTACTGCTGACACATGAGCTCCCATAGAAATGGTTGGATAGAGATAGGATGATCCATACTGTATAGGTAAACGTGCTATGGCATCAGTATTATCACTAGCCCAGACTTGTGGGAAATAGCGCATCATACCAAGATCATTTCGTCCACCACCACCAGAGCAGGACTCAAAGAGAATATGACTGTGTTTCTCTGTCAGATAAGAAACAAGTTCGTAAAGCCCCAGTATGTACTGATGAGATTGCATCTGTGTCTCTAGATAAGTTAAGCCATTTCCTAGGTTAGTGATATTGCGGTTCATATCCCATTTGATGTAGTCAATCTTATGATGAGAGAGGAGTTCATCTAAAACATTTTTCAGATATTCTACTACCTGAGGATTGGCAAGATTAAGTACTAATTGATTCCGAGAGTAAGTATACTCATATCCTGGAACCTGAATGGCCCAGTCAGGATGTTTGCGATACAAGTCGCTATCAACAGAAATCATCTCAGGTTCTAACCAAAGACCAAACTGCAAACCTCTTTCATGGATAGCAGAAATCAAACTTTCTAGGCTTCCACCCAGTTTTTTCTCATTAACACTCCAATCACCTAATGCACGATTATCATCAAAGCGATTGCCAAACCACCCATCATCTAATACAAAAAGTTCAATTCCAACCTTCTTAGCTTCATCAGCTAGTTCTAACAGTTTTTCTCTCTGAAAGTCAAAGTAGGTTGCTTCCCAGTTATTGATAAGAATTGGACGTTCTTTTTTAGAAAACTGACTTGGCATAATGTGCTTAAGCACAAAATTTTGGCTTTCATGGCTAATACCAGTTAATCCCTTATCTGAATAGGTCACTAAAGCTACCGGTGTTTCAAAGTTTTCCTCAGGATTTAACTTCCAAGAAAAGTTTTCCGGGTTAATGCCAATAGCCACCCGAACTTCATTCAGTTGATTCTTTTGAACAAAAGCTTCGAAGTTTCCACTATACAGTAGTTGAATAGCAAACACATTCCCATTATCCTCTGTGGCTCCTTGATCACATAGTAGAAGAGCTGGTGTTTGAGCATGCCCAGAAGCTCCACGGTTCGAACTAATCGAAAAGATTCCTTGTTTTACCTGTTGACGTCGAACAGTCTTTTCACGAGCATAAGCACCCTGCAGAGTTACAATTTCGCAAGCCGTAGCGGGAAAATCAGCCATAAAAGAAAAGTCCTTGTGGATGATAACTTCCTGATTACTATTATTTTCCAATTTACTGTAGCTAGCAATTGTCGCATCATTATCAAAAGCTGTATAATACAAAGTCAGACTAAGTTTAGCTTGAGGATCTTTTAAAATCAAGACAAGCGTCTCTGTATCATCCATGCTGTGAGGAGAAGGTAATCCCTGTGGACCATTCTGACCTTTTAAAATCTTTGCTTCTACAAATCGAAAGTCTGTTACTTCAGTTGCATCATGCTGAACCTGTAAAGTTGGTCTTCTGAAATCACCTAAACCATGTTGTCCAAAAATTTGACGTTGCGTATCCAAACTAAAGGTGCGATTATTAGCTGTTGGATTACCTGAAAAAGCATGATCGCGTTCGTAAACACTATTAGCCCCTCTATAGTTCTTAATAGTCTTTCCTAAATGTTTTAATAATAAGAACCCATCCCTATTTTCAATAATCAAACTTAAACCTTTACTCTCAACGTAAAATAGATTATTCTCTATCCGAATTCCCATAAATTGTACCTCATCCATTTCTTGATAAAATTTTAGCAAATAAAAGCGCTTTCTAAAATAGAAAAATGTCTCTAAAGTATGGTAAAATGTTAGGTAGGAGGTGGCCCATGCTCGTTTTTTCAGAATACCAGACTGGAACAATTGATCTTTCTCTTAGCTTTTACGGCTATGAAGAATGCACGCCTAACTACTCTTTTGGCCCAGCTATTCGAGATACCTATGTACTACATTATATTACTAAAGGAAAAGGTCAATTCCATTATAAGGGGAAAATTGTTGATTTAAAGGCAGGAGATTTCTTTTTACTAAAACCAGATGAATTAACATTCTATCAAGCAGATAGCCAGGATCCTTGGGCCTACTACTGGTTGGGGATCACTGGAGGGAGAGCACCTGACTACTTTGCTCTATCTCAAATTTCTGACAAATCCTACCTCATCCAGTCAAATAACTGTCATACACAGACAACTGCAAAACTCATCTCAGATATTGTCCGCTTCGCTCAGATTACAAAATCTAATGAATTGGCTCAACTCCATATCATGGGACAACTCCATGAACTAATGTTTCATCTAGGAACGATTGCTCCCAATCAGAAAAAAGAGAATATTTCATCAACCCACCAACTCTATCTTGACTGCAAACGATTAATTGATAGTCACTATCCACAATCGCTCACCATTCAAGATTTAGCAAAAGAGCTATCGGTTCATAGAAGCTACTTAACTAGTGTGTTTAAAGAATTTCACCAACTCTCTCCAAAAGAATATTTACTTTTCGTTCGAATGAAGCGCGCTCAACAGTTACTAGAACACACCAATGAAACGATCAAAGTCATTGCATATTCTGTGGGTTTTTCAGATCCACTACATTTCTCAAAAGCCTACAAGCAGTTTTTTCATAAAACACCTAGTCAAACTCGAAAAGAATACTCTCACTCCCTCTTAGCTAGAAAGGAAAAACAATGAAATCACACCAACTAGTCTACCAAATATTAGCTAGAGAAAACGACTATGTTAGCGGAGAAAAAATCGGAGAAGAACTGAATTTAAGCCGTACATCTATATGGAAAGCGATCCAACGTCTTCAACAAGAAGGCCTAGAAATTGACAGTATCAAAAATAGAGGCTACAAGCTTATTCAAGGCGATCTGATATTACCTGATTTGATTCAAGAGAAAGCCAACTTAATCGTTCACTACAAACCTGAGACCAAATCAACCCAAACAGATGCAAAAGGAGGAATTGAAGCTGGAAACAAAGGAAATACACTCTATCTTTCAACCTGTCAAACAGCAGGTCGTGGCCGCTTTCAGCGCCCCTACTATTCTCCATCTCAGGGCGGAATCTATATGTCCCTGCATATTCAACCCAATCTTCCCTATGAAAAACTCCCTTCCTATACTCTCCTTGTAGCTGCTGCAGTCTACAAAGCCATTAAAAACCTAACTATGATAGAAGTAGATATCAAATGGGTAAATGACATCTACTTTAAAAATAAAAAGATGGCAGGTATCCTCACCGAAGCAATGACATCAGTTGAGACAGGGGTGGTTACAGATGTCATTATCGGCGTTGGAATCAACTTTGCCATCAGCGATTTTCCCAAAGAGATAAAAGAAAAAGCTGGAAGTCTCTTTACACCACCAGCTCCTATCACACGAAACGAACTAATCTCAGAAATTTGGCGTTGTTTCTACCAAACAGCACCCGAAGAACTACTCTATCTTTATAAAGAACACTCTCTTGTTCTAGGAAGAGAGGTCAGTTTTATCCAGGATCAGACTGAAAAAAAAGGAGTCGCCAAGGACATCTCCGACAAAGGACAACTCCTTATCCAGCTTGATGACCAGACAGAAATCTGGCTCAATAGTGGTGAAATCTCACTCACTAGCTGGACTTAACAAACAGCACTATATGATGTCTAGAATCTCATCTAGCAAGCATATAGTGCTGTTTGAATGTAGAAAGTAACAGATATATAAATAGCTAGCTTCCTATCAACAATTTACAGGTGGATAACTTTTGAGGCATTCTTTTTATATGCCGTGCTATGTACCAAAGAAGCTCCATAGCAATGATTCTCATATTCAAGCATAATCAATGGCAACGCAAAAACTTTAACAGCATATAAAAGCAGCCAAAACATAAAGACTTCAGCTTTTATATTCACCAAATTTTTACTAAACATCTCGTACAAGAAGCATGCATTTAAAGCCATATTGAAGAGACTTGCCAACGTTGCTAAGACTATATTGGTTTTCAATTTTGGATGATAATATTTAGCCACATATAAGGCCAATAATGAAATATTATAAAGGCAAATCGGTTGATAATTTTCTCTATAAATAACCAGCGTCTTACGATTATAGAACAGGAAACCATGAGGTCCACGATGATATTCATTGATCCAGACATGGCTAAGACCTCTAATCTCATCCCAAGCTACAAATAAATCAATTTTTCTTAGATAAATCCCTTTTTTATGAATTGAACATTTCCATTTAAACAAGAAGGATAGAAGAAAAGTGAGGAGCAAAACTACAACTGTAACAATCCTCAACTCCTCTTGCCCGATAATCAAGGATAGGTTAAAAAAACGAATTTGCGCTTTTTTTGCATCTAAGATCATTGAAATCACAGTTAGAAATACTACAAAGATAAATAGTATAAATCTATAAAAAATACTATAAAATTTTACTCCATTTTTCATCTCAATTATCCCCCAGCCACTTAAAGTCCCTAACTCTAGTATACCACTAAGTCTAGTCTATTTATGATTTTTTCTAGTATGAAAGTTACTGAAACAGCATAGATAATAGATCTTTATAATTCTGTAATGAGCAAAACCACTATGGAGATTATGAGGCCTCTTTTGTTGTAGAAAAAAAGTCCCCAGAGATCTATAATGAAAAGCGGCCAAATCATCATTAGAAAAAATCTTATGGAACAATTACATTTTATCACAAACCTACTAGACATTAAAAATCCTAATACCAAGATTGTAGATATTATCAATATGGACCCCCCAAAAGGAAATCATCGCTGAGCTTCATTGCACAAGATTCTAATTCAAATAGGATCCTAGCTATCTTAGACGGACGGACTCAAGTGACTGTTCGCAATCACTTTCTGAGGTATTCCAGACAGGTCCGAAATGGAGTGAAAGTCATTACAATGGATATGTTTAGCCCCTACTACGATATCGCTAAGAAACTCTTTTCTTCTGCTAAAATTGTCCTTGATCGTTTCCACATTGTACAACATCTAAGCCGTGCTATGAGTCGTGTTCGTGTGCAAATCATGAATTACTTTGACCGAAAATCTCATGAATATAGAACCATCAAGCGCTACTGGAAACTCATCCAACAGGATAGTCGTAAACTCAGTGATAAGAGATTTTATCGCCCTACTTTTCGTATGCACTTAACCAATAAAGAAATCCTAGACAAAATTTTGAGCTATTCCGAAGGCTTGAAACACCACTATCATCTCTATCAGCTCCTGCTTTTTCACTTTCAGAATAAGAAACCGGAGAAATTCTTTGGTCTCATTGAAGACAATCTAAAGCAGATTCATCTCCTTTTTCAGACTATCTTTAAAACCTTTCTAAAGGACAAAAAGAAAATCGTCAATGCCCTTCAGTTACACTATTCCAACGCCAAATTGGAAGCAACGAATAATCTTATTAAACTTATCAAGCGTAATGCCTTTGGTTTTCGGAACTTTGAAAACTTCAAAAAACGGATTTTTATCGCTCTGAATATCAAAAAAGAAAGGACGAAATTTGTCCCTTCTCGATTTTAGCTGACTTCAACCCACTACAGTTGACAAAGAGCTATTAAAAATCCCCCTCTTATAAACTAAGAGGGGGTAAACCTATCTTACAAAGGCAATAAAAAAAAGTTAACAATCTTAATCTACGGAGAATGGGGGATTCGAACCCCCGCGCCAGTTACCCGACCTAACGATTTAGCAAACCGTCCTCTTCAGCCTCTTGAGTAATTCTCCTATTAATGGGCACGAGTGGACTCGAACCACCGACCTCACGCTTATCAGGCGTGCGCTCTAACCACCTGAGCTACGCGCCCAAGTTAAAAAACTTGGTATTTGAACAAAGTTCAAAGCGGGTGACGAGAATCGAACTCGCGACAACAGCTTGGAAGGCTGTAGTTTTACCACTAAACTACACCCGCATAGAAAATAAAGTATGGCGCGAGACGGAATCGAACCGCCGACACATGGAGCTTCAATCCATTGCTCTACCAACTGAGCTACCGAGCCAAATTGCGGGAGCAGGATTTGAACCTACGACCTTCGGGTTATGAGCCCGACGAGCTACCGAGCTGCTCCATCCCGCGTTAATATGAAAGGAGGATGTGGGATTCGAACCCACGCACGCTTTTACACGCCTGACGGTTTTCAAGACCGTTCCCTTCAGCCGGACTTGGGTAATCCTCCATTATTATCAATGGACCTTGTAGGACTTGAACCTACGACCACTCGGTTATGAGCCGAGAGCTCTAACCAGCTGAGCTAAAGGTCCAACAAGATCAATATAGCGGCGAAGGGGATCGAACCCCCGACCTCCCGGGTATGAACCGGACGCTCTAGCCAGCTGAGCTACACCGCCATGAATCGGGAAGACAGGATTCGAACCTGCGACACCTTGGTCCCAAACCAAGTACTCTACCAAGCTGAGCTACTTCCCGCGTTAAATAAAAAAATGCACCCTAGAGGAGTCGAACCTCTAACCGCCTGATTCGTAGTCAGGTACTCTATCCAGTTGAGCTAAGGGTGCTCATCATTATATGCCGAGGACCGGAATCGAACCGGTACGATCGTTACCAATCGCAGGATTTTAAGTCCTGTGCGTCTGCCAGTTCCGCCACCCCGGCCTCTCTAAGCGAACGACGGGATTCGAACCCGCGACCCCCACCTTGGCAAGGTGGTGTTCTACCACTGAACTACGTTCGCATCGACCTCTTATTCTATATAAAAAAATGCCGGCTACATGACTTGAACACGCGACCCTCTGATTACAAATCAGATGCTCTACCAACTGAGCTAAGCCGGCTGCTTTCTATTATGCGGGTTAAGGGACTTGAACCCCCACGCCGTTAAGCGCCAGATCCTAAATCTGGTGCGTCTGCCAATTCCGCCAAACCCGCAAATATGACCCGTACTGGGCTCGAACCAGTGACCCATTGATTAAAAGTCAATTGCTCTACCAACTGAGCTAACGAGTCTAAAATAACTTCCGTTATCTTAAACGGTCCCGACGGGAATCGAACCCGCGATCTTCGCCGTGACAGGGCGACGTGATAACCGCTACACTACGGGACCTATATGGGAGTTAACGGGATCGAACCGCTGACCCTCTGCTTGTAAGGCAGATGCTCTCCCAGCTGAGCTAAACTCCCTCGAGCTAAGCGACTTCCATATCTCACAGGGGGCAACCCCCAACTACTTCCGGCGTTCTAGGGCTTAACTGCTGTGTTCG